>ONTX01000221.1 GCA_900320825.1 uncultured Lachnospiraceae bacterium
ATCTCAAGGATGTTCTTTCCACGATTGAGGGTTATCTTGAAAAGCTGGAGTCCAACAACTCAGACGTCATCGCAATCTCCAACCAGACAAACCTTCTTGCACTGAACGCATCTATCGAAGCAGCCCGTGCAGGAGAAGCCGGCAAAGGATTTGCCGTTGTTGCCGAAGAAATTAAAAACCTTGCTGAAAATTCAAAAACTACAGCCGATGACAGCAACAAGAATAACAAGGATATCAAAGAAACCATCGAAAAACTTGTTTTGGAGGCAGATAAACTGTCCAGGACTGTTGAAAGCGTAAACGCAAGAGCCGAAAGCCTCGTTACATCAGCAGAAGAAACTGCAAGTGCCATCAACATGATGCAGTCTCTGACAAGCAGTGTCGAGGATTCGCTTAAGCAGGTTATCGAATCATAACCGAAAAAATAAAAACTATCTGACAACAAAGCTTCGTGCTGAGTGGAAAGGAGTAACATGAAAAACTTTTTTAAAAGAGGTATTGCCCTTGGGGTAATACTGATGATCCTCACGGGCTGTTCAGGAAAGACGGCCGCTGTGGACGATGTAAGTGTCAGGGTGGGATCACTTAAGGGGCCTACTTCCATAGGCATCATTAACATGATCCATGAGCAGGAATCCGGCAATTACAGTTTCACCATGGAGACACAGGCCGATGTTCTTCTTGCGTCAATGGTCTCCGGAGATCTTGATATTGCCCTTGTTCCCGCCAACGTTGCATCTGTTCTTTACAACAAAACCGAAGGTAAAGTGTCCGTTATAGACATCAACACCCTCGGAGTGCTGTATATGGTGAGCGGAGATGACTCCATCAAGACCATGAGTGATCTTGAAGGCAGGACTGTATATACCACAGGGGCCGGAACCACCCCGGAGTATGTATTAAGATACCTCCTCAAAGAAAACGGTCTTGAGGATAAGGTTAATATTGAGTTCAAGTCAGAAGCAACCGAAGTAGTATCCACCATTACCCAGGATACTTCCTCAGTGGGGCTTCTTCCCCAGCCTTTTGTCATTGCGGCTCTCAGCCAGAACGATTCGCTTTCCATAGTACTTGATACAACTAAGGAATGGGATGCCCTTGGAAACGGATCAAAGCTCGTTACCGGCGTTACCGTTGCAAGGAATGACTTTATTGAGGAACACCCTCAGGCAGTTGCTGCATTTTTAAAGGATCATGCTGCATCTGCGGAATTCGTTAATTCCGATGCATCAACCGCTGCACAGTACGTTGCGGAGGCCGGCATCATTGAAAAGGCTCCCGTTGCGGAGAAAGCCATTCCTTTCTGCAATATCGTCTGCATCGATGGTTCCGATATGAAATCCGCATTATCCGGATATCTTAACGTTTTATATGATCAGAATCCCAAATCCGTCGGAGGCTCACTCCCCGGAGATGATTTTTATTACATCGCTGAATGAATAACAAAATTAAAAAAGCGGTAATCTTCCTCATATGGCTTGGCCTGTGGCAGATTACCGCTGTTTTTGTAGATAACCGAATATACTTTGCCGGCCCTTACGAAACTTTAAAGGAACTGGCTGTCAAAATCTGCGACGCCTCTTTCCGGGCATCGGTCCTCACATCTCTTTTCAGGATTCTTTCCGGTTTTTTTACTGCATTTATTTCGGCTTACATTCTTGCTTTTGCTTCGTATAAAATCGGATGGCTGAAGGATTTACTTTCTCCCTTTGTCACATTCTTAAAATCCGTCCCTGTAGCTGCTGTGGTAGTCATTCTTCTCATATGGTGGGGAACGAAATATCTGGTGCTTTGCATCGGTTTTATGGTGGTATTCCCCAACATCTATTCAAATATGCTCTCGGGACTTCAAAGCACAGACAAAAAAATGCTTGAAATGTCAAAGCTCTTCGATATGAATCCCCCGGACAGACTGCTGTGGATCTACCGCCCTTCGTATCTGCCGGGCCTTCATTCCGCAATGGAGATTTCCCTGGGCATGTGCTTTAAGTCCGGTATTGCCGCTGAGGTTATAGGTCTTCCCGAATTAAGCATAGGAAACGGACTCTACCGTGACAAGATATATTTAAACACAGCAGGTGTATTTGCATGGATCATAGTGATACTTCTTGTATGCATGCTGACGGAAAAGATCATTCTTTTTGTATCAAAGCAGATTGCAAAG
>ONTX01000463.1 GCA_900320825.1 uncultured Lachnospiraceae bacterium
ACGCTTCCGAAAGTAATCACAAGGGATGTAAAAAGATCGGTCCCCGTTATGAGAAGGGAAATGATCTCCGCTATGGTGATCCCGAAATACATTCCGTACATCAGTCTGGCACTGTCACGTACATGGGGTACTATCCTCTCAACGCTGGGACCCGTGGATTCTGCTTTCATAAGGTTCATATCCGAAGTGCCCAGCATGGGAAGCACTGCCATCATGAACATGAAAACTCCCATACCTCCGATCCAGTGCATAAAGCTTCTCCAGAAAAGTCCGGAACGGGAGATGGATTCCACATCTGACAGAATGCTTGCTCCGGTTGTGGTAAATCCGGATACCGTCTCAAAAAGAGCATCCACATAAAGAGGAATGTCCTTGCTGAAAACAAAAGGAAGGGCTCCCACAAGGGAAAGCACGACCCAGCAAAGAGCAACTATTATATAACCTTCCTTGAGAGAAAGATTTTTTCCGGGCTTGATCCTGGTCAGAGGAAAACCGAGAACAACGCATATCCCCATGGTCGCCAGATACCACATCCAGTTTCCGTCCCCATATATAAGAGAAACTATGAGAGGAAGGATCAGAAATGCGCTTTCAAAGATCAGAAGGATCCCGACTATATAAAGAATTATCGAATGCTTTTTCATGATTATTCGAGGATTTCCCTGATGCTCGTTATATGTCCGCCGCCTGCTACGATTATCACGGAGTCACCCACCATAAGTTCATCCTGACCGGTGGGAACGATGAGTCTTCCGTTCCTGAAAATACTGCATACAAGGACATCTTTCTTAACCTTCATATCCTTAAGCTTTATTCCTGTAACCGTGGATTCTTCCTTGATCCTGAATTCGAGAGCCTCAGCTCTTCCGTCTTCAAGTTTGTATAAGGACTCAACATCACCGGATTCATCCGCACTCATGGAACGGGCAAACTTAACGATATAGTCTGCGGTGATCTTCTGCGGATTTATTATGGAGTCAAGATTCAGTGCATCTATGACCGAACCGTAATTCAGATGACCGATCTTGGTAACGATCTTGGCCTGGGTATTTTTTTTCGCATAAAGCGAGAGCATGATGTTTTCCTCATCAAGTCCCGTAAGTGCCGCAAAGCCCGAGAAAGATGAGATTTCTTCCTGTTCCAGCAGATCGATATCCGTGGCATCCCCGTGGATGATCCTTGCGGAGGGAAGTTTTTCCGACAGCTCGGTGCATTTCTTGTAATCCAGCTCGATTATCGTCGTGTCTATTCCGACTCTTAAAAGCCTTTCCGCCAGATAGAAGGAAAGAGTGGATCCGCCGGCAATAAGTGCCGACTTAACCTTGCCCTTTACCACACCCAGTTTTCTGAAGAAGATCAGAGCATCCTTGCGGACTGCGGCGATACTTACATTATCATCGTTCATAAAGGTGAAGTTACCTTTGGGGATTATGATCTCCTCACCTCTTCTTATGGTACATACGATGATACCCTTTAATATATCTTCCCTCAGTGCCGAAAGAGCCTGTCCGCATATGGGCATCTCTTCAGTGACATGGAAATGGAAAAGCTCGATCCTTCCTCCGGAGAAAGTGTCGATCTTAAATGCCGAAGGAAAGAGAAAGATCCTGGATATCTCCATCGCCGCGGTATACTCGGGATTGATCACCATAGCCAGGTTGAACTCTGATTTTAAGAATTCTATCTCGTGGGAGTAAATGGGGTTTCTTACTCTTGCTATAGTCTTGCAGCCTCCGGCACGTCCCGCTATAAGACACGCAAGAAGGTTCTTTTCATCGGAATCCGTCACTGCGATAAAAAGATCGCAGTCTGAAATTCCCGCACGTACAAGAGTCTGGTAACTGACACCGTTTCCCACAATTCCCATTGCATCATAGTGACCGGTGACAGACGCTATGGCATCGGGATTCTCGTCAACGAGAGTAATATTATGATCCTCACTGCATAGCTGCTGGGTGATGACCATTCCAACCTTGCCACACCCGACAATGACGATGTTCATAAATGATTCCTCATAATTTTTATTTGCTGTTTAGACAGCATTTGCTCATGTAAACAAAAGCTTTGCTTTCGCCAAGCCTCTTAAGTCTACCCATAACCCTATATATTTTACTCTTTTGGCGCTTTGTTTTCAATTTTTTGAATTTGGTGATTCGGAGTTTAATCAATCTTTATCTCCAGTAAGATAATCCACTTAGAACTATAAAATAATAGATCAATCCACTTATAAGCTGTAATATCAAAACAATGAAACCTGCCCGAAACAGGATAGACATTCCCTTCACTTTTTCGTTACTATTCTTATATTTGTCATACTCGCTAATAAACAAAGCAATGAAATACAACATAAAAATGTAATAAGTAACCGGCATTCCCCAGACAAAATTTCCGTCGCCTGATCTTTTTCCGGTTTCCCTTATAAAATTACATATTGCGATTGAAGAAGCATAAAGTCCGGAAACCAACAGCGTTGTTCTGTTTCTTTCATTTTGTTTTAAAACCCTTATGATCACGCATACAATCAACGGAAAAGACCAAAATGCAAAAAACTTAACAATAGTGGATATGATACTTTGTTCCCAAATCCACCCTGAAATCAGTGACAGTTCCACTCCGGAGGATTCTCCTTCATCAAACATTCCATATATGTATACCAAAAAGTACTGTATTCCCATAACCATTATTGAAGGGATAAAGGTTAAAGCCATAAAAAAGATATTCGAAAATGTCTTCAAAGATCTATGTCTAAAAAAGTCAAACACAAAAGCAAACCCAATTGTCAGGCAGACGCATATCAGAAAATTCGGTTTGAACAAAGTCGAAACAGCGAGAAATACAGCAAGCTTAATTCCCTTATTTAACGAAATTCCATTATCATAGTAATTCGGAAACACTTCCATCAACTCATAGATATACAAAAGTCCGAAAAGTCTCATTCCAAAGAAAGTAGAGTTGTGCCACGGTTGTGTACCCAAGGAATTAATGTAAAATAGAGAATGCAAAGCGGGAACATATATACCTGACAAAAAGATCAATCCTGTAGATATTATTAGCCTCTCACATTCAGTCAATGCACTAAAATACCGTTTCATGAACAAAAGAGCTATTCGCCAGGTAATAAGTATCAAAACCATTTCATATAAAGCAAATACTAATTGCAAAAAGGGATATTTGAACAAACGACTACAAATATATACAAAAATCGATTCCAAGCCATAGCCCTGCATTATACTTCCAGATTCAATATGCAACACGGAATCGCTGAAATAAAAACCCTCAGGATTAATAGCCATGCCAAAGAACATTGCAGTCAAAGTTGATGATAAAAAAATGCTAATTATACAAACCAAAGACACATATGATATTTTTCTGTTCAAAAACTTGTCATTTTCCATCGCAAACCACCACTGATTGTTTTTATACATATACAGTTACTGTATAACAGTTCATCGATAATTTCAAACACTATGGCAGTCACACATTTGACTGTTTTTATGGTGAGATATATTATGATTTTATGGACAAAACAGATAAAAAGATAACGATCACAGCCCTTATCCTTTTTGTGATAAGCGCTGCACTGGTATTTTTTGTAAATCACCACGTCCCCTTCATGATGGATGACGAGTGGTATTCTACCCTTCTTTATTCGGATGAAAAGATCTCTTCCCTGTCAGATATCATAAATGCACAGATCTGGCACTGGCACAACTGGGGCGGAAGAAGCATCACCCACGGATTGCTCCAGCTGATACTGATGTGCGGAGAATCCTTTGCAGACGTCCTGAATACCGTATTTTTATTCATTCTTTCTCTTTCCGCGGTGCTGGTTTCAAATACCGCATCGGGAAAAATGATCAAAAATCCCGCATATATTGC
>ONTX01000222.1 GCA_900320825.1 uncultured Lachnospiraceae bacterium
ATACCTGAATAAAGGGGACGGTCTGTACAAAACCATGGGATCTGAAGAGTATCCGAGTGTAAATGATTATTTCAAAGCCCTGGGCTATAGGACGGTTGCAATGCATCCCGGGGATGCGGGGTACTATGGCAGGATCACGGCTTATGAGCAGATGGGTTTTGACAGGATAATCTTTGAAGATGATTTTACCGAACGAGAAAAATATTTTGCATTTATCTCGGATGAATCGGTGATGAAGGAGATCATACATGAATATGATGCCGGCAAGGTTTCTTCCGGGGCACCTGAGTTTATCTGGGCAATTACAATAGCCAATCACAGTCATATACTGGTACCGGTCAGTGATGAAGATAAAAAAATGGATTTTCCCATAGATGTTTCTTTTGAAAATGATCGTCTTAATGACGAAGAAAAAGGCATGGTGCACGATTATATAAACGGTATATATCTGGCAAACAGATCATTTGCCATGCTGACAGATCATTTCAAAGAAACGGATGAACCGACGGTGATCCTGATGTTCGGAGATCACTGTCCCCAATTTAGTAAAAAGGTATTAAGAGAGTTTGGAATTCCGGGAACGGATGATACAGATACCTTGGAAAGACTTTATACTACCCCGGTGATCATATGGAGTAATATTGAGGGTTTTGATTATTCGCCTTCCGGGGAGAGTGTGCCTCTTATGATGGCAAATGTATTGAGCAGATCAGGCCTTCCCGATTCGGAGATGATACGTATTCTTTTGACTGCCGGAGAAAAAATAAAGGCAGATACAAAATATATTACACTGAGCGGTTACGGAGACAGGATTGACGGCGTGGATACAGAAAGCCGGGATATGATCCTTAATCTTCATTCCATCGGATATGCGTTTCTGAATTCAGATCCGGCTGTGCAGGATATTTGGATGCCCCTTGACTAACCTAAGCCTTTTTTCTGTGCCGACACATGCAGGTGCATATGCGGTAGATATGCATGGAAAGTTTTGGGCTGAAGCGGGCAACTTTGTAGAAGTTTTTTGCCGATCTGTGACTTGTTCCTTTAAGAAAGTCCCGTCCGTATTTTTTGTAAAGAGGTTTGAGCTTTTCGATGCACTCATTGTCACAGATCCCGGAATCCGCCATTTTGACAAGGCATCGGTTGACTGCATATATAACAAGAGAATTTGCGTAATGAGTAAGCAAGGGATAGCTTTGCTCTATGAAATCCCTTTGTGCAAGCATCGCATCGACGATATCCAGATCTCTTTCGTTAAAGGAGCTGTGGATAAAACTATCCGGATTAGAGATGTAATTATACTTTTTTTGATTTCCTATTGATACCAGGCGGCATCTGTCAAGGAGTCTGTAAAGAACGAAATTATCTTCAAATCTTTTTCCTTCGGGAAATCTTATCCCGTCAAAAAGTTCTCTTTTGTATATTTTTCCCCACATCACGGCAAAGATGTCATTTGAAGTAAGAAAAACCTTAAGGATTTCTTCGGGTCCGGAAACTGTTCTGTCTTCACGCACTCCCTGAAGAGTATCTTCATGCCTGCAACAGGCAATGTCCGAGCCGTCTTTTTCAAGTAGGCGGATTAGGTACTCAATATAGTCCTCTTCAACAGTGTCGTCGCTGTCTATGAAGGTGATCAGATCTCCCTTTGCGGCTTCAAGCCCTGTATTTCTGGCACAGGACACACCATGGTTTGGCTGACTGAGCAGCATAATACGGGGATCACGCTCGGCATGGTCCCTGCAAATCTGTTCGGAAGCATCCTGCGATCCGTCATTTACCAGGATTATCTCTATATCAGAGTAGGTCTGTCTTGTGACGGATTCGATGCACTTCTCCAAATAGTCTTCGGAGTTATAAAATGGTATAATTATACTCACCCTCATATACAGGATTATACCTAAATACAGGATTAATTGAAATGCCCGCAAATGTATCCATAATAATCCCTGCAAAAAACTCGGAAAAGTATCTCGGAAAGTGTATTGAAAGCGTTCTTGCTCAAAAGTACACCGATTGGGAACTTCTGGTAGTAAACGACCATTCTTCGGATGGGACTGTGAGTATCGCAAAGTCCTATGCGGAAAATGACGAGAGGATACGTATACTTGAGTGTGCAAAAAGCGGAGTTTCATGTGCTCGAAATACAGGGCTTGAAAATGCCCTGGGAAATTATATTTGCTTTCTTGATTCGGATGACCGCATGTCACAGGATTATCTTTTGTTTATGACACGCCTTGCGGAGGAAACCTCTGCCGATATCATTCAGTGTTCTTTTTACTATGAATACGAAAATGGGAAGCTTCTTACGAATAAGGAAGCGGTATCCGCTGAATATAGCGGTCATGAAAGCATAATGAATGCCTATTTTTCCGGGATGATAGGAAAGATCAATCTGGCTTCATGGGGTAAGCTTTACAGATCGGGTCTTTTGGACGGCATCAGATTTGATGAAGGATTAACAGTTCAGGAGGATGCCTTTTTTACCTTCAGGTGCTGTATGAAGGCGGAGAAAGTGGTATGTGCAAAGGAGCCTTTTTATTATTATTATCAAAATCCGGATTCTGTCATGAACAGACCTTTTGACGGAAGCAAGATGCAGTATTTCACGGTTCTTGAAAGGGAAGCAGATGAACTTACGGTCGATAAAAACATCCGGATCCTGATCCTTAAAAGAAAGCTTATAACGTCTCTTGATCTGACGGGAGAGATAATAAGAACTTCCTCGGGCTTTGACCATCTGCAAAGATTGAGAGATATATCACTTGACACATATGATGTGATAAGAAAGTTTGAAAAGGATGAGGGAGTATCAGTTGCAGGAATAAAAACAAGGTTTAAAGTTTTTGTTCTTACGAAGAAACCCGGGGCATATCGCAAAATACTTGAAAGGCTGTATAAAGTACGAAAGACAGGATGAGATCAAAGGCACAGCTTAAAACAAGAATAAGACACATACTTGCGGCATCGGCTTTTTCCTTTGCATTTGCCACACCGGCCTTTTTGATCGTTATGGCATTTTTTAATGCGGATATGGGAAGGGGGATTCTTTTTGGCGTCGCGGTTTTTGTTTTCGTATTTGCACTTACAGCAGTTTTATGGAAAAAGACGGATCTTGTTCACAGTGGATTGTATATTGCACACTGTATCGCAAATCCTTTAGGTAAAAGAAAATATTATTGCCCCTGTTGTAACAGGTCAATTGCACGCTTTGCCGATATGGGATATTACGACGATACCGAAAGGTTTGACCCCGGAAGATTTAAAAAATGCAGACAGGATGTGATATGCCCCTTTTGTTATTCCGCACCCAGACAGAGAATACTTGCCACATATGCTTGTGAAAACATGGACCTGTTTAAAAGATCAAAGATCCTTTATTTTGCTCCCGAGTATTCCATGATGAAGTGGATGAAAAGAAATGGGATAAAGCCTGTTACCGCAGATCTTGCCGATCCCCATGCGGATCTTAAGATCGATCTTACGGATACGGAACTTGGTGACGGTTCATACGATATGATCATCTGCAATCATGTTCTTGAGCATGTATCCGACCACACAAAGGCTTTGTCTGAAATGCACAGGATACTTTCGCCCGGAGGGGTTTTGATCATAAGTTTTCCCATTGATCAGGATCTGGATACCGTTTTTGAAAAAGATACATCCTCCGCTTCTGAACGCATCAGACTATTTGGCCAGTATGACCACCTCAGGATATTCGGTAAGGACAGCCGTGAAATGATGGAAAGGTACGGCTTTTCGGTAACGGTTATTGATGCGGAGAAAATGCAGGGGTCGATTCTGCCTGTCACAGGTCCCGGCGATTATGACAGCAATATCATTTTTTGCTGCACAAAGGACAGATGATGAAAATAGGAATATTGACCTATTGGAAAAGTATAAATAATTATGGTGAACAGCTTCAATGCTTTGCACTTCAGAAGTATCTGGAAAACCTGGGGCATGAGCCCTTCCTGATCCGATACGATTATGATGCGGATGTGATATACGGAAGCAGTCCTTTTTATTTAAGGCTTTTGAGAGTCTGTAATCCCCAAAGACTTGCCTTCTATATAAGATCAAAGCGGAATAACAGGAAGAAGATCCTGGACGGAAAGAAACATCCCCGGGGCTTTGAAAAGTTCAGGGAAGATAATCTTTCAGCCGGCAGAGTATACAGATCCATAGACGAGCTGAGAAATGACCCGCCGGAAGCGGATGTGTACATTACGGGATCTGATCAGGTATGGAATACTTTTGGCGGAAAGTTATCCGAAAAGAAAAATCTGCTCCGTGCTTTTTATCTGGACTTCGGAAGAAGAGATGTGCTGCGGATTTCTTATGCGGCAAGTTTCGGAAGAAGCGAGCTTCCCAAAGATGAGATAAGACTTGTTGCTCCTTTGCTTCAAAGATTTGATGCCGTATCTGTAAGAGAAAAAAGCGGTATTCGTGTCTGTGGAGATCTGGGAAGGCGGGATGCGCTGCTGTCCTGTGACCCGGTGCTTTTGCATGACGCGGACTTTTACAGAAAAATGTACACGGATAATGGCGTTTGTAAAAAAGAAAACAGATATCTGTTTTTCTATTACATGAATAATGGCAGGGATAAGAATGTGAAGCGTGTTTTTGAAACAGCAGCATTACTTGGGCTTGAAGTGGTGTATGTAACGGATGATACATGTGAAAAACCGGAAAGGTCATTCCCCGGAGTTTGGGAATGGGTCTCTCTGATCGACAATGCGGAGTGCGTTGTTACAAATTCCTATCATTGCATTTTGTTTTCATACATATTCGGAAAAAAAGTGAGTGTGATAGGCAGAACCGGAAAGTATGCCGGGATGAATACAAGGCTGGATTCTTTTTTTGAAACTTTCGGTATCACACCGAATTATTTCGAATCTATACCGGATGAAAACCTGAAGGGTTCTGACGGAACTTTAGGCATTGAGGTTCCTGAAGATCTGAAAAGGCCTGAATATGTTATAGAAACGGCGGGTGGGCGTTTATATGAAAGGTAAAACCGGGCTTTCGGAAAAACTGAAAAACGAAGAGATATTTCTTGCAATTCCCATACTGCTTTTTTTTATCTCACCCATAGTAAGGCTTGTGGCAAATATCATTGCCTATGCCCGTCAGGGCTTTGTGAAGATCGGATATACTCTTTCCATTGAGTATACCAATACCATACTTGCCGTCATCACGGTCAGTCTTTTTTCAGTGTTATATTATTTTGATCTGGGATTTAAGAAAAATAAACCGCGTTTTGAAAGAGAAATTGTAAAAAAAGCGATAAAGCGGGATCTTCCCCTTGTTCTTTTTGCGGTTTATTTTGTATGGATGATTCTTTGCACCTGTGTGAACGGTTTTACGGATCTGTCGATTAACGGTGATTATTACAGGGGTGAAGGATTCTATTATTATTTTGCATGCATATTTATATTTTTCACTTCGGCAATGTTCCTTCAAAACGAAAAGATCAGGGATATTCTGATACGCATTCTTCTTGATTCAAGCGTTATCCTCGGCATTCTTGCTTTTGCTGACTTTTTCTTCGGACCTTTTTACATCTTTTCTCCTTACAATCAGAAGGAAAGTCTGTCATCGGTTTTTTATAACAGCAATTACTACGGATATTACCTCACTATCGTAATACTGATATCAACCGGATTATATCTGAAATCCGTATCGAAAAAAACGGAAAAGTTTTATCTGGGTTTCTTTATCTTCAATACATCAGTTCTGATAATCAATCTTACCCGGGGAGGATATATCGCGGTTTTATTTACTTTGCTGGGAACTGTATTTTTCATGAAAAAATATGGCAGCAGGTTCAGAAAAAAAGCTGTCCTCCTGCTTGTTATTTTTCTGATTGAAACATTTGTGTTCAGTTTTATATGTGATACTTTGATAAGCCAGCTTTTACAGATCGTCTTTGATGTACTGAACATAATGAGAAATCCGAAGGGGGCTGACGACGCCGGATCGGAAAGATGGCTTTTGTGGAAATGTACTTTTAAACTGATAAAGGAAAGACCTCTTTTCGGATACGGAAATGAAGGTATACACAGGCTTCTTCCCATGTTGTCCGAAACACATAAGACAAGACCTCATAACGAATATCTTCAGATCGCGGCTTTCTGGGGACTCCCCGGGCTCTTTATATATCTGGCATCTACACTAACCGTGATCATAAGAACTTATAAGATCTATGACAGATTAACACCGGTATCTTTCGCCTGTCTTCTTGCGTCCATAGGTTATATGGGATCGTCTTTTTTCGGAAACTCCATGTGCTTTACCACCCCGTTTTTCTATATCATGATGGGGATGGCTTATTCTGAGTGGAGAAAAATAAATAAAAAAGCTTCCACCTGACAGGTGGAAGCAAGCGGAGACGGAGGGATTCGAACCCTCGTGCCCCGGAGGGCAAACGCATTTCGAGTGCGCCCCGTTATGACCGCTTCGATACGTCTC
>ONTX01000366.1 GCA_900320825.1 uncultured Lachnospiraceae bacterium
CTGTTCTTTCGATCTTGCATACGATCCCGTAAAAGTATTTTTCGGGATACTTGTTCTTTCTGTTTTTTCCGCTTCCATCTATTATAACAGGGTAACGTTCTATGTGGGATATGTGATAATGTTCATTACATTTTTTATATATTCCGTCTCAAGATATTCATATATAAACTCCGGATTCCAGGCCATCATTAATGAGATAAACGAACACTACGTGGACTATTTCTCTCTTCCCGCATTAAGGGTTTCCCAGGAGATCATTACAGACAGGAGTATTTCCGTTCCCATAGCATGTATTTTTATCGGGTGGGTGTATTGCATTATGCTCAATGTGACCATATCCAGCTACATGAATCCTGTTCTTACTTTTGTGATAACCTTTCTCCCTCTTCAGGCAGCTTTCTATATAGATATAATGCCGCCTTATCTTTGCATGACCATGCTGATCATGTGCTATGTTTCGGTACTTGTTCTGTCCCGGGCCGGGTATTATGCTCTGCCCTACAGATATAAAAAATATGAATTGTTTTCCAGAAGACGAAAGAAAAAAGGATTTGAAGATTCATACATCCTCTCAGCCAGGGGAATGCTTTCCGTGTTCTGGGTATCCCTCGCCATTTCTCTTGCGTTTTTTGTCGTAGCGACGGCAGCCTTCGGAGATACTTTTTCAACAAAATATGTATCCAACAAACTGAAAAACAAGATGGATGATTATGTCGAAGTCATCGTCATGAACGGCATCACATCCATTTTCAACAGATACGATGCAAGGGGAGGCCTTGCCAGGGGCAGGCTCGGTGGTATCGGCTCCGTGACGCCTGATTATGATACGGACCTGGAAGTTACTTATGTTCCCACATCAACTGATACCATTTATCTCAGGGCATTTATAGGAGATAAATATACACTGGACAGATTCAGTGAAGCTGCCGATCCGGAGTACAGCCCTGTGAATGAGCCCTTCCATCCGGACGGAGATGTCAGTGAGATGGAAGTTTTCAATGTAGATGCTGATGAAGAATATTATTATCTTCCCTATCATACATATGAAGCAGACGGGGATAAGGCAGGAGCTTTCCATGTCACATATGTTCAGGTGCCTATGGGTAGTGATTATCCGATGGATGATGACGAAATGTATCCCTATACGGAATATGTTTTTACACATTACACAAACGTACCCGAATCACTTATCCCCATTCTTGATGAAGTTGTAAACAAAGGTGATCTTATTACGGATAAAAGAGGTAATGAAGGAATCCTTGACTGCTGCTACAGGCTTCAGACGTATTTTGCCGAAAACTACAGATATTCCCTCCAGCCCGGAAGGACACCTCTTGGAAGCGATGTTGTAGGATACTTCCTCACTGAGCAGGACAGGGGATACTGCATGCATTATGCATCTTCTTCAACACTTATCCTCAGATATCTCGGGATCCCCGCCAGATACTGTGAAGGATATGTGATCACCGCTTCAACACTATCACAGGGTGAGATCGTATCCGAAGAAAACGGTGTGAAAAAAGTAAAAGTGGATATCACGGATGCGGCAGCACATGCCTGGGTTGAAGTCTACATGATAAATTACGGATGGGTCCCTTATGAAATGACACCACCGTCATTTGGAGACGATGAGTATGCCGATATGGGATCGCTCATGGGTATCCTTTCAGGTCTCTTTACCAGCACATCCAGACAGGAAGAGGGTGAGACGGAGGGCGAAGGATTTGCAGCAGGCACCGGAGAGATGCTTTCCAAGTTCGGAAAGAGCATTGAATTTCTGATAAAACCTGTTGGTTTATGCATTGCGATAGTGATGCTGATCTTAATCCTCAGACCGGTCTTTGTATCTTTTTATTCGTATCTGCTTGTTTTTGTTTCTCTTAAAAGAGGCGATTATTCAGGTGCGTATCTGAGAAGATACAGGGCTTATTCCGCAAGACTTCTTAAGTGCAAAGCCATCGTCACCGTTAATGCAGATCCTCTTGACCTTGCAGGGGCGCTGGGGCTTATTTTTGAAAACGATACGGACCTTGAAAAGATTGGCAGGATCGCTGAAAGTGCCAGCAGAGCAGCTTATTCTTCGGAAGGGATCGGTGCTGAAGACTATGAGGCATCCTGCCCCGATATGAAATATATAGCTGCCGAGGCAAAAAAAATAATGAGTCACCGTTGAATATCCGGTTCGGAAACTGTATAATACAAATGTAGTTTCCAAAATAATTTAAAGCTTCGCGCAGTAAATAGAGGTGCATGCGAAAGCCAGGGCTTTCGCGCAGTGAATGGATGTCGCTAAAGCGACAAATAGAGGTGCCTATGAAAGATGTAGTGATAATCGGGGCGGGGGTAACCGGAAGTGCCATAGCGAGAGAATTGTCCGCATATGATCTTGATATCCTTGTTATCGAGAAGGAATCGGATGTCTGTGAGGGCACATCAAAGGCAAACAGCGGGATAGTTCATTCAGGATATGATGCGGAACCGGGTTCGATGAAGGCCAGGTTTAATGTGGAGGGCAACAGGCTCATCCACGAACTTTCAAAGACTCTTGATTTTCCCTTCAAAGAAAACGGATCCCTTGTTCTTGCTCTTGAAGAAGAGGGCCGTTCAAAGATAGAAGAACTGTATGAAAGAGGCA
>ONTX01000212.1 GCA_900320825.1 uncultured Lachnospiraceae bacterium
GATGAGTATATCGGCATCAGAAATGCAGCGGTGCTTGCGGATAATGAGGCACCCATTGAGGAATATCTCAGAAAAAAGGGTCTGTGGGAGAAATATTCAGGCACAAGGGATCTTTTGACCAAGTATCTTAATAATTCGGAGAACGTAAAATACCTCTATATAGTGGTCCTTGGAGATTCGGATTCCCTTTATGATATGTATCTTTTTGATGAAGCCGACATACCCATATACAATACCGGTTATTATGAGGAAAGGGAGCCGGAACTCTACGGTATCGATAATACCGGTGAGATAGAGCCGACTATATCAAACGGTGAGTGGGGGTGGCTTTGTTCTTCCTTTGTTCCCGTGAAGGACGAAAACGGAGAAGTGGTATGCCATGTTGGATGCGATATCAGCATGGATGAAGTCATGGCTGACAGAAAACAATTCCTGATGGATGTATTGTTCGGTGGTTTTGTCACCACGCTTGTGGCGGTGCTGCTCTCTGCTTTTCTTACGGAAAGGGCCATTATAAAGCCTCTCAGAAATCTTACGGGCCAGATGAGGAAGTTCAGACCATACGCCGGAAAAGATTATGAAAAGTCGGGAGTCGTCACCCTCGAGATCTACTCAACGGACGAGATACAGGATCTCTACCAGGGCATAAGGCAGATGCAGACGGAGATAGTCGACTATATCAACGATATGTCCGCTCTCCAGAAGGAAAAAGAAAAAGCGGAGCATGACATAAAAGAGAAGGATGAAAAGATAGGTCAGATAAGCCGGGATGCTTATAAGGATGCCCTGACAGGTGTCGGCAGCAAATCGGCATATAATAATGCGATTGAAGCTCTCAATGATAAGATCCTGCTTGGGCTTGCAACCTTTGCCATAGTCATGGTGGATATCAACGACCTTAAGAAGATAAATGATATGTACGGACATGAGAGAGGCGATGAGTATATCAGAGGCTGCAGTCATATAGTGTGCGATGCGCTTACCCACTCGCCGGTCTTCAGGATAGGCGGAGATGAATTCGTTGCAATACTTCAGGGAACCGATTATGTCCAGCGTGAACAGAAACTATCGGAAATAAGGAAGATGTTTGAAAAGGCTTTTCTGGATGTGGATGCAGATCCATGGCACAGATATTCGGCCGCAGTGGGAATCGCAGAGTATTCATTTGAAGATGCTTCCGTGGAATCCGTTTTCAAGCGTGCAGATGATAGCATGTACAGACTGAAGAAAGAATTCAAGGAAATGTACGGAAGCTACAGATGATCCTTCTACGGAGGATGACGGAAATGCCGACAGCTGAAAAAGAGATAAAAGCAATCGAAAAAAGCCTGTTTGAAATGCAGGATAAAAAATACCGTGATTTTCAGAAGAAACTGATCCCCGGAGTTGACGAAGATTCAGTGATCGGTGTAAGGACTCCGGATCTTCGAAAGTATGCCAAAAATCTGGTTAAGGAAAAGGGTTATGAAGGATTCATAAATGCCCTTCCCCACAAATATTTTGATGAAAACCAGCTTCATGCATTTATCCTTTCAGAGCTGAAGGATTATAGTGAATGCATAAAAGCGGTGAAGGAGTTCCTTCCCTATGTGGACAACTGGGCAACATGCGATCAGATGTCCCCGAAGGTATTCAAAAAGCATAAGGACGAGCTTTTTAAGGAAATAAAAAAATGGCTTGGGGCGAAGGATACTTATACCGTAAGATTCGGTATCGGCATGCTGATGGAACATTTTCTGGATGAGGATTTTGATGAAAAGTACCCGGAAATGGTTTCAAAGATCAGATCTGAGGAATACTACATCAATATGATGACAGCATGGTATTTTGCGACGGCTCTGGCCAAGCAGTATGATTCGGTGATCGGTTATATCGAGGATAAAAAGCTCGAAACCTGGACTCACAACAAGACGATACAAAAGGCTGTTGAAAGCTACCGTATCACGCCCGAGCAGAAGGAATACCTGAAATCTCTGAAGATCAAAAAATAAAAGGACGGACCGGTTCCGCTACAGTATTACAAATAATAAAAGGGAGGCTTAAAGCCTCCCTTATTTCATGATCCTGTTCCGTTATATCTCATTGCTCCGTACATCCACAGCTTGTAGCTCATCCAGAAGAAAACAATTGCGATCACAGGTGAGAACAGTGAAAGTATCTCCGGGTTGTCCGGCCTCAGTATTACAAGGCTCGGGTAGTAAGCGATAAATGCTATGGGCATGATGAATGTGAAGATAAAGCGGAATACCGGGCTGAAGATCGTGATCGGATATTTCGCATAATCCCTGAATCTGTTAACGAGGTCCAGGACATAGAAGGAATTCTGTATCCAGAAACATGTAGCCGCAGCGGCATTCTGAAGAGCGACCATGACTACGGATGCAGAGATCAGAAAGATGATCAGCTTAAGGAGCATCACGATGTTAAAGCCAAGGTCCAGATGATACCATGAGTAAGCAAGTGTTCCGATTCCGAATGCAAGTTGTCCCAGTCCCTTGATATCAAATACTTCCGACTGATAATAGAAGAACAGGTTGATGGGCCTGAAGCAGTATTTTATGAAATCTCCGGAATAGACGGCGATCCTCAGGCTCCAGTTGTTGTCGAAAAAGCACTGGACGGGAGTCAGGGCGATCAGTGAGAAGCCGTAAAGGAAAAGCATCTCATAATAGCTCCATCCGTTTATCGAAGGGAAGTTTCTGAAGATGATCCAGAAACTGACAAAGCCTGCAATGTTGGTGAAGATCATTCCTATGGTGGAAATGATAAAGTCGGCACGGTAGCTCATCTTGCTCTTAAGGTCCTGGGCAAGTATCTTAAAATATATTCTCAGATAAAATCTCAGATCTTTCTTTTTCATATCATCAACCTCCGTTCACCGTGATCTGGCGAATGGACGCCTTCCAGAATAGTTTGCTTATTACTGTCAGTCCGATGCACCAGAGGATCTGAGTGCCGATGACCTTTGCTATGGTAAGCGGGTCGGGATGGGCGTTCAGCAGTATCGAAAGAGGTGCATTATAGATAGACTGAAAAGGCAGGTAGTAGGTGATCGTCTTGAGGGGTTCCGGGAAAAACGCAAGAGGAACCGTTGCACCTGAAAGGAGCAGCACGATGACTTGCTTCATTATGTTTATGCCCCATATCGATTCGGTATAAAGACATATCGTTGCAACGATAAAATCGATGCAGTAATTGATGGATATACCGACTATTACCGATATGACGAAAAACACCAGGTTTAAACCGAAATGTATAGCACCCTTTGTCACGACTGCAACAATGATGAATGTCGGAAGGAAGGTATATACAAAGTTTGTGACAAACTCACCCGAATATGACCAGAAGATATAGCTTCTGTAATCCATGGGCTTGAGCAGGTCGAGGACTATTTTGCCGGACTGTATATCACGTCCTATGTACCAGACGGTATACATTTCCATGAAGTTGAACAGCGCCGTGGCAAGCACCAGATAAATTAGAGTGTCGGTAAATGTCATGCCGTTAACGACATCAGTTCCCGCAGAGGCATAGATTGCCTTCCACAGAAAGTAGACAACGATAAGGTAGAGCAGGTTGCCGACGATCATTACGAAAGTGCCGAGCCTGAACTGAAGTGATTCGATTATTCCGGCTTTGGTGAGGGTCGCGTATCTTCTAAGATTCAATTTACTCCCCCCTCGTATATCTTCTTGATGACTTCCTCGGTGGAGATCTCCTCAAGCTGCATATCCTTGATCTTGTAGGATTTCTGGAGTCTTCCGAGGACGTCCATTACTCCGGCCTTCTCCTCATCGACAAGGATCGAGATCCAGTCGTCGATGACTCTTACGGAAAAGCCTTCAAGTTCATTCTTAACGCTTTCTGCCTGTGCCTCAAGATCGCCGGTGGGACGGACCTTAAGGATACGGTATGAGCCGAAGAATTTCTTCAGGTGCTCGATGTCGTTATCGTAGAGCATCTTACCTTTATCGATAATGACTATCCTCTGACAGAGCGCATCTACATCACCCATATCGTGGGTGGTAAGGATTACCGTTGTATTCTTTTCCTTATTAAGGGCATGGATCAGCTTTCTGATATTTGCCTTCATGGAAACATCAAGCCCGATGGTGGGCTCGTCAAGGAAGACGATCTTGGGGTTGTGAAGAAAAGCGGCAAGAATGTCGCTTAAGGTACGCTGTCCGAGGGACATCTGACGTACAGGCTTGTGAAGAAGAGGATCTATATCGACAAGTGATCTGTAGAGATCGAGCATGTCATTATAGTCCTTGTCACTTATCTGATAGATATCCTTGAGGATCTTAAATGACTCGACAAGGGGAAGAGCCCACCAGAGCTGCGTACGCTGACCGAATACAACACCGATCTCCTGGGCGTTTTTTGAACGGTTCTGATAAGGTACGATTCCGTTGGTGAGTATGCTTCCGGATGTAGGCTCAAGGACACCGGTCATCATTTTGATGGTAGTGGATTTTCCGGCTCCGTTGGGGCCCAGGTATCCGACGATCTCTCCCTGCTCGATGGTCATGCTGACATTATCCACGGCACGGACAGTCTTGTAATTTCTCGAGAACAGATCCTGAAGACTTCCCTTCAGACCTTCCCTGCGCTCGAGTACTTTGAATTCTTTGGTCAGATCTTTGATCTCGATAATAGCTGACATCTTAGTTTTCCCCTTTATTACTCATAAAAAATTATTTATAAAAGATATCACAAAGCTTTTGTTTAGTAAAGTATGGTGGTGGTATAATGGACGAATGACTGATCAGAATTCTAATTATGTAAAAAGAATAGTTGCCGTTGCGCTTCCGATAGCACTTTCAAATCTCGTGTCACAGCTTCAGCTCCTGATCGACCGTATATTTATCGGAAGGCTTTCACTGGAAAGTGTAAGTGCGGTAAGTAATGCAACAACACCATTTTGGACGACGATGGCTACCGTCTTTGCACTCACAACGGGTGCGACGATCGTGGTGAGCCAGGCATACGGGGCGAATGAGATAGAAAAGGCCAAAAGCTATCTTGCAGCACTTTTTAAGTTCAACAATGTGTTCGGTGTGGGACTCTTTCTGTTCTGGATCTTTTGTCCGAAGATGGTCTTCCGCATCATGGGCGTGGATGAGAGCATCGTGGGTATGAGCATCGACTATGCCAGGTACTGTGCTCCGGTATTTATTTTTACCGGCATCGGATCTGCGATAAGCTGTATGCTTGAGGTAAGCCAGAAGACCGTCATAATGATCGCATACGGTCTGACAAGATCTCTTACCAATATAGCTTTGGACTATATTCTCATCTTCGGACACTTCGGATTTCCTGCGATGGGCGTAAAAGGTGCGGCAATAGCAACCACCATTGCGGAGCTTATAGGCGACCTGGTTGTTTTGATCTATTCGATAATGTCGAAAAAACTGCCGGTAAGACCTTCAATGAATCAGATAGTCTGTTCAAAACTAAAGCCGTATCTGGGAACTATAAAATTCGGACTCCCGGCTGCGTGCGAAGAGTTTGCATGGAATATCGGAAATCTCTATCTCCTCGTTATGCTCAATAAGATCTCACTTGATGCGGCGGGAATACATTCCATAGTGTTCGGCGTCGAACTGATAGCGGTTGAGCTGTTCTGCTCGATCGGAACCGCAACGCTGACTCTTTCCGGTTATGAAAC
>ONTX01000232.1 GCA_900320825.1 uncultured Lachnospiraceae bacterium
AAGTACATCCTCTTCCATATCACTTACCTGTTCCGCAATATCCGCAAGAAGTTCTACCGCCTGTCCGGATTCAAGCGCCTGAACAACAGTTATGCACAGGGAATCTATATACCTGTCATCAAAAGAGGATCTGAATTTTTCAAGGGATGCATAAATATCCGACTTCATGATCATGTCCGCACTGAATGTGTTCAATGCGTCAACAAGCCTCCTGTGGTGCACACTCATCACACATTCAGAAAGAGCATCCGTCACATAGACTCCGCTGCTTATCTGAACTTCAAGGCAGTGATATATAAGTTTGATATCGGAAAGCATTTCCCGGTTATCGGACCTGTTCATCGCAGGAACATACAGGGGAAGGATCATTCCCATAACCAAAGCAAGCAATACGGAAAAAACAATCCCCAAACTCAGTCCTGCCAAAAAACCTGCAACCGAAAGTAAAGCGCATATTGCGACAAATCTCCCCGGGTCTGTTTTTTTCCCGATATGGTAGGAGGCTCCGTTTTTCTTAAGCCATGCACCCAGCCTCGCATAAGCGGCCGATCTTTTCTGCCTGTCTTTTATCATTCCCGCAAATTCCACCCCCGCCTTCGCAATGCCGCTTTGTGCGGGATCAAGTATGCATCTTATCCATCCGGCTGATGTCAGTACACACGTGAAAATAAGTATTCCCGCAACTGTATCGTAATAATCAGTAATTCCCATATCCACCTCACTTATATAAAGCCGCCGCCTGTTTGAAATACATAAGGCAGACTCCTGCCATGACCGTTAGTGTCACTCTTCCCGGAAGACTCCCTGTAAGAACCGTTCCAAGTCCGGTCTCTGACAGTGAAGTTGTGATCGCAAGAACCACAAAACTCATCACCATAAGAAGCAGCATATTGATTGCGGATTCTCTGAGCATAGTCTTCCTTTGGGATGATTCTCTCAGGTAATCCCTTAATCCTCTTCTTGTTTTTGCAACAAGTCCCGTTATGTCCTCACTGTGCCTTGATGTTATCTCCATATTCCGTATCAGCTGCTTGAACTGCGGATGTTCTATCCTGTCCGCAAGAGAAAGCATTGCCAGAGACACATCACCGCTCATCCTGCATTCCGCGCTGCATTCATCAAGTGCACTCCTTAAAGGTTCGTCCATATATATACTAATCTCCCCGAATATCCCCGAACTGACTGAACCTGATGATGCAAAAGAACTTAAAAGATCCAGAAGTTTCGGAAGATCCTCCCCCGTTTTTCTCATGGCGCTTATCTCAAGACATCTGATGATCACATAGACTAAAGCCAAAAAAGCCGACATCAAAACAAAACCGGATAAAAAACCTGAAATCTTCCAGCCGCATATCAATAAAACGCTGCATACAAGGATGACAAATGCAGAGAACTTTTCGGCAGTAAGATCCGGGAACCTTCTTTTTATCATGCTGTAAACAAGTGCCCTGTCGATCTTACCGGGAAGGTTTTCCTTCATCATCCTCATTCTCAGGTCTTCCCTTTTTTTCAGATCATTCCTTCTTCCTCTTTCATCAAATCCCCTGGCAATACCCCGGGCAGCTCTGGACAGATCATCAGACTCCCTCAGGCTCTTCATAAAGCCGTAAAATCCGGAAAACAGAAGGATAAAAAGCCACACATTACACCAGGCGTTCATAATCAAGTTCACCCCTTTCCTCATTCCATCCTTTGCAGGAGTAGACATTTGCCACCTTAAAATCCTTCATGAAAACTATGGTCTTAAAGCAGTCCATCATTCTCATAAGTTCGTTCCTCGAATAGCGGCTTGCCTGCATCGCATAGTCAACCAGCTTGTCAGGAGCTCTCATGGCTGATGTGGAATGAATTGTTCCCGCACATATCTGCCCGGTACATGCCGCATTGAGCATATACACAGCTTCCGAACCCTTGATCTCACCAATGATAAAAAAATCCACATCCATGGTAAGTCCTGCTATGCTGATGTTTTCCAGGTCGTAATTTGCCTTGCTTTCAGCCGACGCGGGAATCGAATGCAGAAACATCATATCCGGATGGAACATCGTGGTAAGTTCGTCTGCCTGCTGTACCACAAGGACTGCCATGTCATCCGGAATTGTCTCCTTAAGTGCATTAAGGAGAGTGGTCTTTCCCGATGAGTTCCCACCGCAAATCAGAGTGGACCCCAGCCTGAATCTTAGTGACAGGATCCTGGCACATTTTTCATCCATCATCCCTTTCCCGATAAGATCCTGAAGCATGGGAAAATTCTTCGGGACCTTCCTGATGCAAAGATAGGGCTCCTCGTATGTATTTACGATGGGCATGGATACTGTAAATCTCAGGATAAAATCAGGATGTGATACAGAGTCCGTAAATCTCTGTATTGCTGACAGATTAGAAACACTGACCCTGTTTTTGGCTGCTATGTAGTCAACAAAGGACCTGTATTCGGCTTCATCCGAAAAAGCCACGCCGGAATCAGTCCTCTTTCCGCACCTTTTGACCCTGATACAGTCATGACTCATGACCCTGATATCCGAAATATCAGGATCGTCAATAAGCACGGAAAGTCTTGAATATCCGAAGACATATTCCTCGAATTCCTTAAGAAGTGCCGCATTTTCCGCTGCCTCATCTCCGTAGTTTTCCGAGATGAATTCTGCGGCATCTTCCATAAATTTTTCTTTTGTTATCAGACCGCGTTTAAGTGAGATAAGCTGATTTCCCCTGCGGGCAATATATTCGTCCGCAATGGTCTTTAAGATAGGGCGGTCTGCAGATAACGTTTCCGTCATTTGTTTCCTCCGTGCGAACGCCCTTAAGACGCCAAAAAAGGGCAGTCCGCAAAACTGCCCGGATAGATGGTGATGTCAACTTTACTACTTGTTTTTTGCAGGGTCAACATCATTTCTCAGAATTATAAATTTTCGTTAAAACTGAATAAAAAAACTCCGCCATATGGCGGAGAAAATCCCGGGATCACGCACAGGGCAAGACTTTTGCTCTTTGTCTAATATGTCATAAACGGGAAGATTATTGCGAATAAGTACGAAAACTGATAAAATGAAAAGGTAGTGGGTCCGGGGCCTGAAACCAAAAAATACCTCCCCGGAAAAAGGAGTACTATGGAAGGATCAATGTTTTTGATACTCGCAGGCGGATTACTTGTGATAATCGCAGCCGTTGTTGTTATTTCTGCGGTTACCAGCGTTGTTTCAGCCGTTGCAGGAGAAGTTGAGGATTCAGAAGATTAATAAGTCTTTAAATCCGGATCGTAATTGTGGGTTGCCACGTATTTACAATACTCGGTGGCACTGCATACCCAGGGAAACAGCAGAAGCAGATATGTCAGGACAGTCTCCACGCCCACATATGCAAGGGTGTATACAACACCTTCAGTCAGATTCTTGATAAAGCTGTTTTCCGGACGGTAGTAAAAAACAATGCATATTACGGTGCTGCTTATAAACCTTAGCAGCATAGCTATTCCATAACCAATCTTCAGTGCATAGTTTTCCTGAGGACTTCCGACTTGATAATCATCAGAGGCGACAATACTTTCCACGTATACACCTCTTTTTTTTATGCTTTTTTCCTCGCTCTTTTTATCGCCTTTTTTCTTTCTCGAATCCCTAATCATTCCCTGGGAAAAGAAACCACCGGCTCCGACTATCCCGTAACTGATCAGATAATCAAGCATCTCCGCGGTCATATGGCCTGTATCAAGAAGTCCGAAATACATGTCCCCGAAAAATTTAAGGACACCGAACCCCACGGCAAAGAACATTCCCTGCCATCCACCGTAAAAATATGCGAACAGATACAGAAAGAACATGGAAAACCATGTCACATCACCACCCTCTGCAAGGTGGATCACTATCATATACGAAAAACCAAAACTAAGAAGCATCAAAAGGCTGCCCCAGAATTTTGTGTTTCCCCAAAGTCTCTTTTCATCGAACAGTATGTTTTTATCGGGTATCATACTTATTACCTCCCGCTCAGTTTCTTTTTCTGCTCATAACGTTTCTGGTTCTTATAAGCGATATATCCCATTACAAATATCAGAACGCTTCCCCAGACCACCACGCTGAACAGGTTACTGAACTGACTGGTTTCTTCCACCGCTTCGTTTCCGCCGACAATGATACTCTCGGGACTACCGATAACATTACCGATCCAGGAATAGAAGCCGGCGATCATCTCTATCATATAATCCTTGACCTGGAACAGAGCAAGAAGAGTACCCACGATCCCGATGATCCATCCGCTCTTTCTTTCATCGTTAGCGGCATTGACCTCGACCATATTCT
This sequence comes from uncultured Lachnospiraceae bacterium, assembly GCA_900320825.1. Classification (GTDB taxonomy): domain Bacteria; phylum Bacillota; class Clostridia; order Lachnospirales; family Lachnospiraceae; genus AC2028. Next base: position 4,299 of record ONTX01000232.1, read on the forward strand.
CCAAAAAGCCCTGCTCTTCCTGATAACGCTCTCTGAGCTCGTCGTTTTCAAATGCCTTACGGATCTGCTCCGCTTCCATCTGTGTGCCGTAATATTTAAAGTTCCTGGCATCCCACAGCTTAAGTGTTTTTCCGTAATCTTTATAAAGACTGTTTATGTAGTCATAGGAAACATCACCCTCGTGCTCGAGAGCTTTTCCTACTTTCTTACTGAGCTTATTGAGTGCCGTATTCTGAAGAAGAACCAGTTCGACAATAAATACATATGTGGCAGCGTCTTCTATCCTCTGTTTTCCGTCATTGTCATCGAAGGTTTTCAGGATGATGGCAAGACTTACAGGCGACATGTATGCTTCGTAATAATCATATATTGCAAGATCTGTCTTAAGCTGCTGGGAAACAAGATCGTAGTTTTTGATAAAGAAATCCTGATGGACACTGAAAAATGTCTCTCCCGTAAGGATATTCCTGAACTCCTGCTTGGTTTCAGGCTTATCGGACATGCAGTAAAAGGCTTTTCCGTTACCGCATCTTACTAGTCCGTATTTGTCACCCATATACTTGATAACATTTTTGTAACTTACAAAACCGTATTCATCTATCTCGTCGTCTTCACCGAATCTTATATCCAGCTCTCTCTGGCTTAACTGGTCTCCCACCATGGAAGAGGAGAAGCGGCATCCGGGAAGATATATGACAAGGACATACATATGAGCATTTTTATATGCAAGGAGGAGAAGTCCTGCATTTTGTTCACCCACAGTCTCGTCCATATATCTGTCAGTGGTATGCCTGAATATGCATTGTCCCAGATAGATCCTTTCCAGTTCACTTTTGATAAATCCCTCATACTCATATTCCATGTAGTAATCAAGATTCTCAAGAAGTTCCCTGGTTTCCTCGGGCATATCATCCCCATCGTAATGGAATGCGCCCTTTTTTTGGAAGACTTCATCAAGTTTGGGATTCTCCGGATTGTCGGCAAAAGGAACGAAAAGATATATATCATCCCTGTAGGTCTTATGATATGTCTTGTGTTCCAGAAGCCTTCTGAGATAATCTCCGTAGCAGAGATATACCTTTTCAAAATAAGTGGCTTCGGGATCATCAACCTTAATATTCCTGTGGAAATTAAAGTTCATTCCGCTTAAGGTTCTTACACCGTCATCGGAAATGCACATTCCGAAAATGGAATTGATCCCGTATTTTTCATTCAGTTCATTGAGATGAGCGATAAATGCGTCCCTGAGGACAAGTATCGAAGGCCTTCCATCGGGGTCACGTCTTTTATCGGGATGAATGGCAACGGATATGATGAAAAGATTGTTCTTTCCTTCTTCCGTGGAATACTCTCCAAGGATCTCATCGGGAGTAATATCGTCATCACGGCTGGTATTATAGAACTGTCTTATATATGCTTTTTCCGCTTCCTTTAAGGCTTTGGAATCCTTTGGATCTATGCCCTCATGGCTCTCATCAAGAGCATCTTCCCCTATCTTTTCAAGAAAATACTCCCTGACCTTTTCAAACTCACTGTACTCAGTAAAATACCCGTCTTCATCATCAAATCCGGGAAGTTCAACAAAGTACTTTTCCTCTTTTTTCTTCTTCCCTTCATCTTCGAGTAACTCGTAAAAGAATTTCCCATCGGAGTCTTCCTTATACTCCTCGAGATCGTCTTTGCTCATGTCTATTCCGAATCTGACGGGACCAATGAGCTGATGAAAAAGCTTATCGCATACCGGGAAGTAATTGATATAACCGACAATGTTGTCATTTTCCGCAAGGCAAACAAAAGAATCCTTGTTTTTAAGATACCTTGCTCTCAGATTTTCGATCTTACCCACAAAACCACTGTCGATGCCACCGTAAACAATGGCATCGATGTCCATGATCTGCTGAAGATGCTTATCGATATTTAACTTTTCGCCTGTCAGAATATCAAATCCCATACCGGTCTTCTCTTTCTTATTGTGGCTGCTTATTCAGATTTAAGTTCTTTCCAAAGCTCGTTCATAAGTGCGGTCACATCGTCATCAACCTGAACGCAGACTTCACACTTCTCAACAGAAGCATCCGAAGGAACGATGGATTCGTCATTTCTGAGTTCCTCATCCATATTTTCAACAACCTTCTCATTGGGAGTTGAATAATAGATATACTCAAAATTGGTCATTCCTACGTCCTCTCTGCAAAGGAAATCAAGGAACTTTGCGGCATACTCGGGGTGCTCGCACTCCTTGGTGATTGCCCAGCAGTCAAGCCAAACATTGGATCCCTCCTTGGGAACAACATACGCAAGATCGTTGTTGTACTCATGTCCAAGGTAAGCCTCTCCGGAATAAACAACAGCCATTGCCGCATTGCCGGCAACAACTTCATCACGTGCCTCATCAACAAGATATGCCTGAACATCGGGCTTCTGTTCAAGAAGAAGTTTTTGAGCCTCTCTGAGTTCATCCGGGTTGTCGGTATTTACTGAGTATCCGAGATACTTAAGTGCTACCATGAATGTATCCTTCATACTGTTCTGCATGATGATGTTTCCTGCATACTCACCGTTAAAAAGAACATCCCAGCTGTCAATGGGACCGTTAACCTTTGTGGTATCATAAAGGATTCCCAGGGTTCCCCAGAAATAAGGCATACAGTATTTGTTTCCGGGATCAAAAGCGGTGGAAAAATCATAGAATTTCTGACCGATATTATCCTTGTACTCCATAGTGTCCCAGGGAATCTCCTGGAAATCACCTTCAAGGATCATCTTTTTCATCATGTAATCAGATGAGCAGACAAGATCATACTTGATGGCACCGGAACT
>ONTX01000226.1 GCA_900320825.1 uncultured Lachnospiraceae bacterium
GGGATCATTTTCGGTAACTATCTGGATCTCATACTGATCCTCAAAGGTTTTTCCCAAAGCTTCATTGATATAGATCTTAAAGGGAGTATAAAATTTCTTCTTTATTATAAAGACAGACTGTGACAGTTCCTTGGGTGCCTCTATATAAACGGTGTTGTTCTTTATCTCACCGAGTTTTAAAGGAACTAACCATGTATTATAGGAAACATCCGGAACTTCATATTCTATCCTGATGGATTCCTTAATCTCTTCCCATTTTGATTCAAGTTCGTTCATCAATAACTCCAATATCCCGGTTTGGCATCTGAGTAAAAAATACGCTTATGATAGTTTACTACAAAATAGGCTATATTTCAATCAAATATAGCCTGTAAATCCACTAAATTTAGTATAGGGCTGTTTTTAAATATTTTTCGGGTTTTTTATAAATTTGGGCAAAATAAAAGATTTTTTTATCAACAAATATGTTTCACATTTTTAAACATATACAAATGCGCAATATCAATTATCCTGATTATATATATTGTGGTTATCCACACTTATTTTTTTATTTATCCACTAATTATTCACATTATGTGGAAAAATTATGTATACCGGTATCAATAAAACCCTTGATTTATCGCTATTTTTTCTTGACAATGACCCGTCCTTTTAATAGAATATGGATTGACGTTTTCCAAAGACATACGTTTATTTTGTATGAAAAGGAGGTGTTTTTGCTATGAAAATGACATTTCAGCCTAAAAAGAGACAAAGAGCAAAAGTTCATGGCTTCAGAAGCAGAATGAGTACTCCCGGCGGACGCAAGGTTCTTAGAAACAGACGTGCAAAGGGTAGAAAAGTTTTATCAGCATAATAACAAGGGCCACAAGAAATGTGGCCTTTTTTTCTGTGGGCATGACTGATGATCTTTACCGACGGATTAAAAAGCAATTCTGATTTTTCAAAAGTATATAAAAAAGGCCGTTCGAAGGCCAATCGTTATCTTGTTGTGTATGTCTATGAAAACGGATCGGATAAGAACAGATTGGGAGTTTCGATAAGCAAAAAGGTCGGAAACTCCGTGTACAGACACTATTTTAAGAGATGTGTCAAAGAAAGTTACAGGCTGCATGAAAAAATGTTCAATAGTGGTTTGGACATTGTAGTCCTGGCGCGAACGGGCGCAAAGGGTATTAAGTACAGAGATATTGACAGTGCGTTTATGCACTTGATGAGAATACATAAGGTCAGCTCAGAAGATACTGTATAGATGAAAAAGTTTATTCTTTCAGGTATCAGGTTTTATCAAAAATACATTTCAGGTTTAAAAAGAACTAAATGTCCTTATTTCCCATCCTGTTCGGAGTATGGCTATGAGGCTGTTGAGAAGTACGGTCCTTTTAAGGGAAGCCTTCTTGCCTTATGGAGAATACTTCGCTGTAACCCGTTTTCAAAAGGCGGTTACGATCCTGTCCCTTAATTCCCTGTATTTATATAGGAGGAACTAATTTTGTACAGTGTGCTTTTAACACAGTATGAAGGCAGCGGATTGTTCACAAATATCTTTGAGATGATAGTCAAAGCTTTGGGGATCATCCTTAATGCTATCTTTATCGTTATAGATAAGGTAGGATTTCCTAACATTGCTCTTGCCATCATACTGTTTACTATTGTTATCTATCTGTTACTTACACCTCTCACGATCAAACAGCAGAAGTTTTCAAAACTATCTGCCAAGATGAATCCTGAGATCCAGGCCATTCAGGCAAAGTATAAAGGCAAAAAAGATCAGGCATCAATGGCGGCTATGAATGAGGAAACACAGGCAGTTTATAAAAAATACGGTGTTTCTCCTTCCGGAAGCTGTGTACAGCTGCTGATCCAGATGCCTATCCTGTTTGCACTTTATCGTGTTATCTACAATGTTCCCGCATATGTCGGAACTGTTAAGAGTGCTTTCATTCCCTTTGTTGAGCAGTTTATAACCAAAGCGAACGCTCTTACTTTTATATCAAACACCGAGAACTTTGCAGGTGCTTCGCAGTTTGCAAAACAGTTTGAGAATGAAGCATTTAAGCTTGGTGCGGACAATTCTTATGTTATCAATACTTTTATAGATGTTCTTAACAGAGCATCAACGGCAGAGTGGACCAATATTTCCGCAAAATATCCGGATATTGCCGATCTGTGTAACAGAACATATGAAACCGTCAGGGAATACAATAATTTCTTCGGACTGAACATTGCCAATTCTCCGAAGTACTATTTTACAGACGGATTCTTCGGAACCGGGTCCAAACTGATGGGTATACTGGCACTGCTTATTCCCCTGTTTTCGGCACTTACGCAGTGGCTCAATACAAAGCTCATGCCCCAGGCGGCAAACAGCGATGATGATAAGGCAAATGCCATGGCTGCATCGATGAAATCGATGAACATAATGATGCCTCTCATGTCACTTGTGTTTGTTTTCTCGCTTCCCATAGGTATGGGTATTTACTGGATAGCCGGTGCGATAATCAGAAGCGTACAGCAGGTGTTCATCAATAAGCATATAGATAAGATGGATATTGATTCGATAATAGCAAAGAATACCGAGAAGCTGGAAAAACAGATCGAAAAGAAAAGCGGTGTTACCGGAGCGGCTCTCAACTCGGCGGCCAGGATGTCAACAAAGACTATTTCCGAGAAGAGTCATACTTCTGCTCTTTCCGATGAGGAAAGGGAGGCTGCTCTCAAGAAGTCGACCGAGTATTATAACAAGGGTGTTAAGCCCGGAAGTCTTGCCGCAAAGGCAAATATGGTAAAGATGTATAACGAGAAGAACAATAAATAATCGGAGGAGATCATGGAATACGTTGAATTTACAGGAAAAACAGTTGATGATGCGATAACGGAAGCTTGTCAGAAGTTTACTATCACAAGTGACCGTCTTGAATATGAAGTTATAGAAAAAGGTACAGGCGGTATTTTCGGATTTGCAGCAAAGCCCGCAATAATAAAGGCAAGGGTGTTCGATCCCAATGCGCCTAAGGAAGAGGCACCGAAAAAAGAGGAAGTACCTGTATCAAAGGAAGAGGTCAAAAAGAGTGACGAAGCTGTCAGTGCTCTTCCTGCAGCGGATCCGAAGGAATTCCTTGATAAAGTGTTCGATGCTATGAACATGAAAGTTGACATTGCGGTTGAGACTGTTGAGAATGAGATGAACATCGAACTTTCTGGAGAAGATATGGGTGTTCTTATCGGAAAACGCGGACAGACACTTGACAGTCTTCAGTATCTTACAAGCATTGTCGTTAATAAAGGGCGCAAAGAATATATCAGAGTCAAGGTAGATACGGAAAACTACCGTTCAAGACGCAAGGAAACACTTGAAAACCTTGCAAAGAACCTTGCATATAAAGCAAAGAGAACAAAGAATCCCGTATCTCTCGAGCCGATGAATCCTTATGAAAGAAGGATCATACATTCGGCACTTCAGAATGACAAATATGTTACTACTCATTCGGAAGGAGAAGATCCTTACCGCAAAGTGATAATAACACCGGTCAAGTAATATGAATACAGATACTATAGCAGCAATTGCTACAGGGATGACACCATCCGGTATCGGAATAATCAGGATCAGCGGAGAGGATGCATTTAAAGTTGCATCCTCTGTTTTTCTCAAAAAAAACGGTGATCCTGTTGAAAAATATGAGCATAAAAAAGCTGTTTTCGGATATGTTCACGATAAGGATACCGTTCTGGATGAAGTGATCCTTCTTATATTCAAAGCTCCCTGCAGTTATACAGGAGAGGATACTGTCGAGATCCAGTGTCATGGCGGGATACTTTTGATGCAAAAGATCCTGGAGCTTGTTATCAGGGAAGGTGCTCGTCCTGCCGATCCGGGAGAGTTTACAAAAAGGGCTTTTCTTAACGGCAAGATGGA
>ONTX01000342.1 GCA_900320825.1 uncultured Lachnospiraceae bacterium
AAAAAATATGTTGATATGATAGCTGCACAGCTTATTCTTGACAGCTACATGAATAGAGAAAAATATGGAAAACAATGAAGAAAGAAAACTGGAAAAAATAATCTTTAAACCCGACGGAGCGGACCCCGTTGAATTCTTCGTGCTTGAACAGACCAGGCTCGGCGGATACAACTATATCCTGGTCACCGATTTTGAAGAAGGCGACGGAGAGGCTCTTATTCTCAAGGATGTGTCGGATGACAGCGAAGAGGAGAGCAGATACGTTATCGTGTCTGACGACGAAGAGCTCGACGCTCTGGCACCTGTCTTTGAGGATCTTCTGGATGACGTTTCACTTGAAAGAGACGATTCATAAGGACGGTTTTAAGATATTTTTCCTAAGACAGATGAAAGGAAAGATAATTGAGTAATAATAATAACGATATTCCGGTTTCACCGCTCAAGATAATACCTCTTGGCGGTCTTGAACAGATCGGAATGAACATCACTGCCTTCGAATACGAAGACAGTATTATCATCGTTGACTGCGGACTTGCATTTCCGCAGGACGATATGTACGGTATTGATCTCGTAATTCCCGATGTGACTTATATCAGGGATAATTACGATAAACTTAAGGGATTCGTGATAACCCACGGACACGAGGACCATATCGGTTCCATCGCCTATGTGCTGGCCCAGGTCAGTGCGCCGGTTTATGCAACAAATCTCACTATGGGACTGATAGAGCATAAGCTTGAGGAGTACGACCGCGAGCACGCGGCAGCAGGCGTGAGCCTTATGGAGACTGTCAGAAGAAAGGTCATTACTTTCGGGCAGTCTATAAACCTTGGATGCTTCAGGATAGAATTCATCCGCACCAATCACAGTATCGTTGATGCTGCGGCACTTGCGATATACTCCCCTGTAGGATGTGTGGTGCATACCGGAGATTTTAAGGTTGATTACACTCCCGTATACGGGGATGCCATAGATCTTCAGAGATTTGCTGAGATTGGAAAAAAAGGTGTTCTTGCGCTTTTATGTGATTCCACAAATGCGGACAGACCGGGATTCACACCTTCCGAAAAAACTCTTGCCCCGATCTTCGATAATCTTTTTACGGAGAATAAGAATTCCAGGATCTTTGTTGCTACTTTTGCTTCAAATGTGGACAGGGTTCAGCAGATCATCAACAGTGCCTGCAGGGCCGGGAGAAAGGTTGCCGTCGAAGGCAGGAGCATGGTCAATATCATCGACACTGCACAGCGCCTTGAGCGGATCATGATTCCTGAAAATACTCTTGTAAGTCTCGATGACATGAAGGATATCGCTCCGGACAAACAGGTGATCATCACTACCGGAAGCCAGGGAGAGAGCATGGCTGCTCTTTCGAGGATGGCGGACGGAACGCATAAAAAGATCACCATCGGTGCCGGGGACATGGTTATTTTCTCCTCACATCCCATTCCCGGAAACGAGAAGCCCGTAACCAGGATAATAAACCAGCTTCTTCAAAAGGGCGCGAATGTGGTATTCCAGGATGTACATGTCTCGGGACATGCATGTCAGGAAGAGATAAAGCTTATATATTCACTTGTGCAGCCCAAATATTCGGTGCCTGTTCACGGAGAATACAAGCACCTGAAGGCACATGCTGCCATTGCGGCAGAGCTTGGAATTCCCAAAGATCATATAAAGATCTTAAACAGCGGGGACGTGCTGGAACTTACACAGGACAGTGCGGAAGTAACGGGAACGGTTCCTGTGGGAGACATACTTGTGGACGGATCCGGTGTCGGAGATGTGGGCAATGTGGTTTTGAGAGACAGACAGAGACTTGCCGCGGACGGAATAATCATAGTATGCATGAGCATCACATCCGAAGGACAGCTCATTGCGGGTCCCGATATAGTGACCAGGGGTTTTGTGTATGTTAAGGAATCCGAGGATCTTATCGGTGAAGCTACGGACATTGCAAGGAGTGCCGCGGAAAAAAGCATTGATAACGGTTCGGACTGGAACGGCATTAAGACTTCGGTCAGAGATGCGATAAGTGACTTTGTGTGGAAGAATCTCAAGAGAAAGCCGATGATCCTTCCCATAATCGAGGAAGTATAAAGGGGCGTACATGGACAGGATGGATGAAGCTCTGGATTCGTTTATAGCATCTCTCAAAGAAACTGATATTTACCTTGAGTACCGCAAGGCTCTTGAAGAAGTGAAGAAAGATCCTTCTCTCAAGCTCAGGGTTGATGATTACAGAAAGAGGAATTATAATTTACAGAAGTCCGAAGAGATCGATCTTGCGGAATATGAAAAACTCCGCAGTGAAATGGTTAATTTCAGGGCTGAAGAGCCTGCGGCGGATGCCTTTTTTGACGCAGAGGTGGCTCTTTGCAGACTGATTCAGGATCTGACATACAAGATAACGGAATCTCTGGATTTCGAATAAGAAGAAAATGAACAAGAAGAAAACATTGATATTATCCCTGTCAGTGCTGGATATGGTTTTCAGGGTGCTGATATGGGTCATAGTGATCTACTTCATGGTAAAGGGTGCCACAAGGTGCTACGATCTCGGATACAGAGTTTTTACCGAAGATGCTCTGGCACCGGAAGGCTACGGCCATGACGTGGAGGTTGAGATCCCTGTTGATTTCAGTGCCAAGGAACTTGGAGAGCTTTTTGAGTCCAAGGGACTGACCAGGGACGCCATTTTATTTTCCCTTCAGTATTATGCATCGGAGTATCGTGAAGATGTTAAAGGCGGAACCTACACATTCAGCACCGAGCAGACTGCAGAAGAGATGTTTGCCCAGATAGCTTCCGTGACCCAGGCCAAGGAACTTGAAGAAAAGGGACAGGAGGTTTTGCTTGAAAACAGTGAAAGCTCCGAGGCCGGAGAGAGCATGGACCTGAATATCCCGAACGAGATGGAAGGAAATACAGAAGGGGAAACAGGTGGGGAAGCCGGCAGTCCGGAGGCCGGTAACTCGCAGGAAGGCTTTTGATAATAAGTGGGGGCGTCCGTTTCGGGCGCCCTTTATGATAATTATGATGAAGACAGCCAGGACAGAAAAATACATAGAACTGGTATCGGAACCCCTTGAGGGATACCTGGAGGATGTCAGGGATGAAGCGATCAGGGAGGATATTCCCATAATCCGTCCCTCTGTCCGGATGCTCCTCAGATTTCTGATGAGGACAAATAAACCCGGAAAAATTCTGGAGATTGGAACAGCGGTGGGTTTTTCCGCACTTTTGATGCATGAGTATAACAAAAATGCCAAGATAACCACCATTGAAAATTATGAGCCCAGGCTGATAAAAGCAAGGGAAAATTTCAGGAAGTATGCCGCCGCAGATAAAGACAGTTCCGATAATGATGAGTTCGGAAATATAAAACTTCTGGCATCCGATGCTGCCTTGGAAATAAAGAATCTTAAAAACGATGAGTTTGATTTTGTTTTTCTGGATGCCGCCAAGGGGCAGTATATCGTACTCCTTCCGGAGATCATAAGGGTGCTTAAGAGCGGAGGAATGCTGGTTTCCGACAATGTACTCCAGGACGGGGATATAATAGAGCCGAGAGCTGCGGTTCGCAGAAGGGACCGGACCATATATGAAAGAATGAGGGAGTATCTGAGTGAGATCTCGGTAAATGAAAGTCTTGAAAGCATGATCCTTCCCATGGCAGACGGAATTACGGTCAGTATAAAAAAGTAACGATACAGAAAGAATCGGTTGAAAAATGAGTCTGAATAAAAAAAAGAAACCTGAACTTCTGCTCCCTGCGGGAGGCCCGGATACACTGGATGCCGCACTGCGTTATGGTGCGGACGCTGTATATATGGGAGGAGAAGCGTTTTCCCTCAGGGCTAAGGCCAGAAACTTCTCATATGAGGAGATGGAACAGAGCATATCCAAGGCTCATAAGGCGGGAGTCAGGGTATATGTCACGGCGAATATCTTTGCACATAACAGGGATCTTGAAGAGGCAGGGGAGTATTTTTCGCGTCTCAGGGATATGAGTGAGAGACCTGACGGGATACTGATCGCGGATCCCGGTATGTTTGACATATGCAGGGAAAAATGGCCGGACTGCAACATCCATATTTCCACCCAGGCTAATAATACAAATTACGCCACATGCAGATTCTGGCATGCCCGGGGTGCAAGCAGAATAGTTGTGGGAAGGGAACTTAGTCTTGATGAGATAAAGCAGATAAGAGAAAACATCCCGGATGATATGGAGATCGAAGCCTTTGTCCATGGTGCCATGTGTATTTCCTATTCGGGAAGATGTCTTTTGTCTTCATATATGACCGGAAGAGATTCCAACAGAGGTGAATGTACCCATCCCTGCAGATGGAAGTATCATGTGGTTGAAGAATCAAGGCCGGGTGAGTATATGCCGGTTGAAGAAAGTGAGAGAGGAACGTTTATCTTCAGTTCAAAGGATCTGTGCATGATAGATCATCTTCCGGATATGATAAATGCAGGCATAGATTCTCTTAAGGTTGAGGGAAGAATGAAAAACCCTCTCTATGTGGCATCCGTGGCAAGGTCATACAGATGTGCCATCGATGATTTTTTTGAATCTCCGGAAAAATATGAGCAAAGAAAGTCTGAATATCTGGATCAGATATCAATGACAACATTCAGACCCTACGGAACGGGATTTTTCTACGGAAATCCTTCCGATGGCGGGCAGATATATGACGGCACCACGTATGAGAGCAGGGCAATATATCTGGGGAGCATAGAAAAAGTAGAAAAAGAAGCCGGTGACACATATGTCACCTTTATGCAGAAGAATAAATTTTCTGTCGGGGAGGAATTTGAGATCATGAAACCTGACGGAAGCAATCTGAAGGCAAGGGCGGTCAGAATGTATGACCCCGAAGGAAATGAGATGGAGAGCTGTCCGCATGCAAGCATGATGATAAGGGCAGCCGTTAAAACGGATCATGAAGGATGCAGCCCCGAAGAAGGCGATATTATGCGCATGATCACGGAAGGAAGAACAGGAAACTTATAATGAGTAACTCAGATAACAACAGAAGAGGACAGGGCGGAAGAACCCCCGACAGGGATTCATACGGCAGAAGGAATGTTAATACTCCCGGCAGACGCACAAGGTCCCATGAATATGACGGAGTTGTCAGATATAACGAAAGCGATTATGACGACGATTATTATGATTA
>ONTX01000170.1 GCA_900320825.1 uncultured Lachnospiraceae bacterium
CATGTCATGCATATAGGATCCACCGTAAGAGGTGAGATAAGGGATGATGAGGATGCACTTTCTGCGATAGGAAGCGTGCTTCCCGCAGGTACCTTATCCGGTGCACCAAAGATCAGGGCATGCGAACTGATAGATGAGCTTGAACATGATAACCGCGGAATATACGGCGGAGCCATAGGCTATATAGATTTTACCGGCAATATGGACACCTGCATTTCCATTAGACTTGCATACAAAAAGAACGGAAAGGTCTACGTAAGGAGCGGTGCCGGAATAGTTGCGGATTCCGACCCCGAATCAGAGTTTAATGAATGTATTAACAAAGCCTCTGCAATGATCAGGGCCATAGAGAAGGCGGGGGAGGTGTGACATGATACTGCTTATAGATAATTATGACAGCTTTTCTTATAACCTGTTTCAGCTGGTGGGAGAGATAAATCCCGATATAAAGGTGGTAAGAAATGATGCGCTTGGTATCGAAGATATCAGGAAACTTGCACCCTCCCATATCATCATAAGCCCGGGCCCAGGAAGACCTGAAGATGCAGGCATATGCATAGATGTGGTAAAACAGCTCTCAGGAGAATTCCCCATACTCGGGGTATGTCTCGGGCATCAGTCCATATGTGCCGCCTTCGGTGCGACCGTAACCTATGCAAAACAGCTGATGCACGGAAAAAGCTCTGTGGTAAAGATCGATAACACTTCAGTTCTTTTTAAAGGTCTTCCCGAAAAAGCACAGGTGGCAAGGTATCATTCTCTTGCTGCGACGGAAGATACCATCCCGGATTGCCTTAAGGTCACCGCGGTAACTGATGACGGTGAAGTAATGGCGGTTGAGCATAGGGATTACAAGGTTTATGGTGTCCAGTTCCATCCCGAATCCATCCTGACTCCTGATGGAAGGACCATGCTCCGGAATTTCCTGAATGTATGAAGAAGGTGTCTTAAGGGCGGTATGGCAGAAACTGATAAAAATTATGAGATAGTCATGGCTTCGGAAGCAGACCGCAGTGAGCTGCTTGAACTTTACAATGCTTTGAAAGGTTTTGAAGGCTGTCCCTGGGATGAGGATTACCCGTCAAACGAAACCATAGATTTTGACCTTTCAAGGGATGCTCTTTTTGTCCTGAAGGAAGAAGGCGGTATAAGAGCAGCGGTCTCCATAGATGATGACGATCAGGTAAATTCGCTCGAATGCTGGAATAAAGATCTTGCCCCCGAAGCCGAGATTGCCAGGATCGGAGTGCTTCCCGGTTTTCAGAAAAAAGGATATGGAAGGATCATGATCGCATTTATCATGGATGAAGCAAAGAGGAGGGGCTATAAGGGGATCAGGATGCTGGTCAACAGATATAACGAAAAAGCCATACGGTTATATGCGGGTTTTGACTTTAAAGTGGTGGGTGAGTGCCACATGTACGATCAGGACTTTCTGTGCTACGAAAAGCCGCTGTAAACGGCTTTTTTAATGTGTAAAAATGCGGACGTTCCGGAGTAGGCCGGGGCGTCTTTTTCTTGTGGGAAAGGGTTGAAATGTGGTAATATATTGAACGGGTATGACCCGAAAAAAGGGACGTTTCGGCCATGCGAAAGCAAAGCTTTCGCTCACTTGAATTGATGTCGCTTACGCGACAGAATGGGAGGCCGGGCGAAAGCTGTGCTTTCGCTCACCTGAATTGATGTCGCTAACGCGACAAGAATGGGAGGCCGGGCGAAAGCTGCGCTTTCGCTCACATAAATTGATGTCGCTTCGCGACAGATAAGGAGGAAGGTATGCTTAGGATCGGTATGCTTACAAGTGGTGGTGACTGTCAGGCACTTAATGCCGCAATGAGAGGTGTTGTAAAGACTCTCTTAAACAGTGGAACTGATGTTGAGATATACGGTTTTCTTGAAGGTTATAAGGGACTGATATACGGAAATTTCCGCATGCTTACCGGATCCGATTTTTCAGGTATCCTCACCAAAGGCGGAACGATCCTCGGTTCTTCCAGAACTCCTTTTAAGACCATAACCGACCCCGATGAGAACGGACTTGATAAGGTCGATGCCATGAAACAGAACTATTTCAAACTCAGGCTTGACTGTCTGGTTGTTCTCGGCGGAAACGGTTCTCATAAGACTGCAAACCTTCTCAGCGAGGAAGGACTTAATGTGGTAACACTTCCCAAGACCATAGATAACGATCTGTGGGGAACCGATATGACCTTCGGTTTCCAGTCCGCCGTTGATATTGCGACACAGGCGATAGACTGCATACATACAACTGCCGCTTCCCACGGAAGAGTATTCATAGTTGAGGTAATGGGACACAAAGTAGGCTGGCTTACACTGAATGCCGGAATGGCAGGCGGTGCTGACATTATACTTGTTCCTGAGATCCCCTATGATATAGACAAAGTTGTGGACAAGATCGAGGAAAGGGAAAAAGGCGGAAGCAAGTTCACCATCATTGCGGTTGCCGAAGGTGCGATCTCCAAGGATAAAGCCAAGATGTCCAAGAAGGACCGCAAGAAGGCTGATGAAAAATCAAAGTATCCTTCCGTCTCCTATGAAATAGCTGATCAGATTTTCCGGAAAACAGGCCGTGAGGTAAGGGTTACCGTTCCCGGGCATACACAGCGCGGAGGAAGCCCCTGCCCTTACGACAGAGTTTTTGCCACAAGACTGGGAGCCGAGGCAGGAAAACTTATTCTTAAGAATGAATACGGATTCATGGTGGGATACAGGAATCGTGAGATAGTGAAGGTCCCCCTTGATGAAGTTGCGGGAAAACTTAAATATCTCGATCCCGATGCCACCATCATCAAAGAGGCAAAGCTTACCGGAATCTGTTTCGGAGATTGATAAATGTCTTACGTTGCACTTTACAGAAAATTCAGACCTTCCAATTTTTCCGAAGTAAAAGGACAGGACCATATAGTCACCACTCTGCGCAATCAGCTCATGAGCGGAAGGGTGGGTCATGCCTATCTTTTTACAGGAACCAGAGGAACGGGAAAAACCACCATTGCAAGGATCATGGCCAGAGCCATCAACTGCGAGCATCCTACCCGGGAGGGTCCTTGCGGAGAATGCGACTCATGCAGGGCGATCGCTGACGGTTCCAGTCTTAATGTATATGAGATCGACGGTGCATCCAACAACGGTGTAGAAAATATCAGGGCGATAATTGACAGCGTTTCCTATCGTCCGACCATGGGCAAATACAAGGTCTATATCATTGATGAAGTTCATATGATAACGGATGCCGCCTTCAATGCTCTTCTTAAGACACTGGAGGAGCCGCCCGAGTGGGTGGTCTTCATACTTGCGACTACAGAGATCCATAAACTCGCATCCACCGTTGTGTCCAGATGTCAGAGATATGAATTCAGAAGGATCGGTATAGATTCCATAGTCCTCAGGATGAAGGAACTTATGGAAGCCGAGGGAAGGGACATCGACGAAAAGGCTCTCACATATATCGCAAGAAAAGCCGACGGCTCCATGAGAGATGCTCTGTCACTTCTTGATCAGACCATAGCCTTCAGGTCAGAAGGCCACATTAATTATGACGAGACCCTTGAGGTTCTGGGGGCTGTTGATACGGAAGTGTTCAGCAGGCTGTACAACGGGATCATTTCCAGAAATGCCACCGCATGTATAGGCATCATTGATGAGATAACCATGCAGGGCAAGGATATCAGTCAGTTCATAACCGATTTTGTCTGGTATCTGAGAAACATAATGCTTATGTGTGCGTCACCGGATACAGAGTCACTTATCGATATCTCCTCCGGTAACATGAAAAGGCTTAAGGATGATGTTACGAGAAGCGAACTGGATAACGTTATCAGATATGTCAGGGTTTTTTCGGAGCTGCTTTCACAGATCAGATATGCTACGCAAAAAAGGGTCTATGTGGAGATAGCGTGCATCAGATGCTGTGAGCCCAGAATGGCAATAAAGGATCCTGAGGCACTGACGGACAGAGTTGCTGCCCTTGAGGAGATGATCAAAAACGGAAACTTTTCCGTAGCACCATCCGCGCAGCCGGTTTCAGCCGATGATACGCAGCAGGCATCAAAACCCGCAGCTGTGAGGGCTGATGCACCAAAAGCCGTTCCCGATGATATAAGAAAACTTATAGAAAGCTGGTCCGACATCCTTTCCGACAGCAAGGACGAACTCAGGGCGATACTCAGAAGATGCAAGCCCGTCCTTGGTGATGATGAAAAACTCATCATCTATCTTCCTGAAGGGGATATGGGAGCCAGGCTCCTTGACCAGGATGATCTTTCAAATGAATTGTCGGAGGTTTTTGAAGACCGCGTAGGAAAGAAAGTGGAGTTTTCCGTCAAGACATCGGATAGCGGAGATATGTTCGATAACGGGATCTATGATCTCAGAAATCTTGTAAAACCCGGAGCATTAAATGTTCCGATAGAATCTGAAGATGAAACGGAGGAAATATAAATGGCCAAAAGAGGCGGATTTCCCGGAGGCGCCATGCCCGGGAATATGGCTAATCTGATGAAGCAGGCACAGCGTATGCAGCGTCAGATGGAAGAAGGAAGAAAGGAACTTGAATCAACCGAGTTTAACGGTTCTGCAGGCGGCGGCGTGGTGCAGGTTACCGTAAACGGTGCCAGGGATGTTCTTTCCATTACACTGGATAAGGACATAGTGGATCCTGACGATGTTGAGACTCTCCAGGATTCCATACTTGCTGCCATCAAAGATGCCATGGACAAAGCTGATGCTGCCGGCGAACAGATTATGGGAGGCCTTAACGGAATGCCTCCGGGGTTATTCTAAATGGAGCTTTACAGCGGATATGTAAACAGACTTGTTTCTGAGCTGGCCGCACTTCCCGGTATAGGGGATAAGTCAGCACAGAGACTTGCTTTTCATATGATAAACATGCCGCCGGAAAAGGTTAAACGCCTTGCGGATACCATGATAGAAGCCAGGGGCAGGGTTAAGTACTGCTCGGGTTGCTACACTCTCACGGATGAAGAGGTATGTCCGGTATGTGCCAATACAGCCAGGGATCATTCCCTTATCATGGTGGTGGAAGATACCAGAGATATGGCGGCGTATGAAAAGACCGGAAAGTTCGAAGGCGTTTATCATGTTCTTCACGGTGCCATTGCACCGATGCTGGGAATCGGGCCTTCGGATATAAAGATAAAGGAACTGGTTGAAAGATGTTCCGGGGAAGGAAATGTAAGTGAAGTGATACTTGCCACCAACTCCAGCATCGAAGGTGAGACCACTGCGATGTACATAAGCAAACTCATCAAACCGCTGGGGGTTAAGGTTACTCGTATTGCAAGCGGAGTTCCCGTCGGAGGTGATCTTGAATACATAGATGAGATCACTCTTGCCAGGGCTTTGGACGGCAGGACAGAAATATAAAAACGGAGGGATAAATTCATGTCAGTTATTTCTGAAAATTTCGGAACAAGCAGGGAAGGAAGAGAGATAAAGCTCTATACCATTACGGGCAAGACCGGAATGACAGCCAAGGTCACTAATCTGGGTGCCATACTTGTAAGTCTCATTGTTCCCGATAAAGACGGAAAAATGGAGGATGTTGTTCTGGGATTTGATAAAGGAGAGGACTATTACGGAAATCCCAGCTTTTTCGGTGCTACCGTGGGCCCCTGTGCAAACCGTATCGGAAATGCATCATATGAGATCGATGGTGTTAATTACATGCTTGATGTAAATGACAACGGAAGAAACAATCTCCATTCCCATTATGAGAACGGATATCACAAGAGGATATGGGAGGCGGTAGAAGGTGATGACAGTGTCACATTTACCATTGAAGATCCCGGAACCCTTGGTTTTCCCGGTAATAAGAAGATGTCCGTGACATATACCGTCACTCCGGATAACGAACTTAAGCTTTACTATCACGGAACAAGCGATGAGAATACTATCTTAAATCCCACCAATCATTCATATTTTAACTTAGACGGATTCAAGGCGGGAAGCATAGTTAAGCATTCCATTCAGCTTGAAGCAGACGAGTTTACCCCCACGGACAACGAATCCATCCCTTCAGGTGAGATAGCATCCGTAAAGGGAACTCCCATGGATCTTACCGCAAAAACTGTCATCGGCGATCATATAGATGATGATTATGAGCAGCTTAAGTTTGCCGGCGGATATGATCACAATTTCTGTATCAGAGGTTATGACGGCAATATGCGCAAGGCTGCAACTGTATGGGCTGAGAAGTCATCCAGAGTTATGGAAGTATATACCGATCTTCCCGGCATCCAGTTCTATGCGGGCAATTTCATTGCTGAAGGACAGGTCGGAAAGGAAGGCGCTGTTTTCAACAAGAGATACGGACTCTGCCTTGAGACACAGTTCTATCCCGATGCCATAAACCATTCTAATTTCCCCAGCCCTGTCTTCGGTCCTGACAGAGAACTTAAGACGACAACAGTATATGCATTCAAATAATCTTTAATAGGGTATAATGGCAAAACTTCGTGCGATAAAGGGCGGCAGGTCGGAAGATACTGCCCGCGAGAATTATAAGAGCAAACTGAAAAAACACAGGGCAATGAATATGTACAAGACTGCCATATTCATTGTCCTTGTTGTGGTCATTGCCATCATCATCTATGCAAGATACGAGTCCCATGTTTATACCGGCTACGAAGTTCTCGATTCCCATGAAAGGATAGCACCCGATTCACAGAAGGATCTAAGGCTTGGTGACTGCTTTGTTTCATACAGCCATGACGGAATCCACTGCATAGACGCTTCGGGACGTACTGTATGGGATCAGGGATACGAGATACAGGATATCAAGATGGATATATGTGACGACGTGGTAGCGGTTGCATCTTATAACGGTCGTGACATCTATATCCTCAATAAAGATGAAAAACTCGGAAGCTTCAAGACCAATCTTCCGATACGCGATATAACTGTTGCAAAAACCGGAAGGGTAACGGCTGTTTTAAACTCCTCGGATTCAGCTCTCATCAATACATATTCCCCCAAGGGCGATTTGCTCTATAGTGGGCAGATGCACATGTCCGGCAGCGGATATCCTGTTTCCATAGCACTTTCCCCGGGAGGGAATCTTTTGTGCGTTAGCTTTATTTATGTTGATGCGGGCACCATAAAATCCACGGTTGCTTTTTACAATCTTACAGAGGTAGGAGACAATTATACGGATTTTCTTGTAAGCAGTTATGACTATACCGATCTGATCGTACCCGAAGTGGGATTTTTGGATGATTCCACCGCCTATGCCGTAGGTGATGAGAGGTTTATGATCTACAAGGGGTCGGATCAGCCCGAGTCCATCGGAGAGCATCTCTTCCGCGATGAGATCAAGTCCGTATATGCAGGCGAAGGGTATCTTGCACTGGTATATAAGGGCGATGAGACAAAATACAGGGCAGATGTTTACAATACATCGGATGACCTTGTAGGAAAGTTCGATATAGATTTTGATTATTCGGACATACTTTTTGAAAAAGATGATCTTGTGATCTACAACGATTCACGTTGCCTGATCTACACATACAGAGGCAGGGAGAAGTTTGACGGAAGTTTCCGTAACGGAGTCAGACTCATAGTTCCCACGGACAAGGCATACAGATACGTTTTGTCCACCCAGATATCTGTGGAAAACATAAGACTTAACTGATAAAACGCCGGAATGATCCGGCGTTTTGCTTTGTCTTATAGTGGTTTTTTCAGCTCAGAAGAGAAAGGACACCCTGGGGAGTCTGGTTTGCCTGAGCCAGCATCTGGCTTCCTGCCTGCTGGAGGATATTATTGATGCTGAGTGAAACCATTTCCTTTGCCATATCGGTATCACGGATGCGGGATTCGGCAGCCTGTGTATTTTCAACAACATTATCATTGTTGTTTATTGTGTGCTCAAGACGGTTCTGCTGTGCACCGATATCCGATCTTGCGGAACTTATTACCTGAAGTGCTTTTTTTATCTTGTCAATTCCTTCTCTTGCCGAATCTTCCGTGGTGACATCCAGATCCGATATTCCGATGGTCTCTTCGTTTATCCTGGGAAAGGTAAGAAACAGACCGCTGTCAGACTCGGCACCTGTATGGATCCAGAGATTTCTGTCTTCCTTTTTATATACTATCCCGGTGAGTGAGGATGAATTGACTGCACCGTATGGTGATGTTGAGTTCTTGAATATATTTTCTGCCTGCTGACGGGTTGAATAGCCGGATGTTGAATAGATGACAAGTTTGGTGGAATCTGTTTTTGTCAGCATATTTGAGTGGCTGACTGCCAGTTCTCCGTCGGAAGTGGGTCTGGCTCCGTTTGGCATATTGTTTTTTATGTGCAGACATATTTTATCCACAAGCTCCGATCCGCTTGTGATATCGGATATTCCGAGAACATAGTAATGGGGGACTTGTCCGGACAGGTCCGATGCCGTGCTTTGTGAAAACTTTTTACCGGAATCAAAAGTAATGTCGAAGGCTTCAGGACATGATTGGGAGCATGTAAATGTGAAGGATTTCCCGTTAAGCATTTGTATATTGGATCCGTCAACGTTGCTGAAATCAAGGCTTGCGGACGGATGATAAAGCCTGTCTTTTCCAAGGTATGTTTCCGTAAGATGTCCTGTGCCGGCTGCCGGGGAAGATACAAGATTAACATCGCTGAATACGGGTTCTCCAAGGATATCTCCGAAAATTGGTTTCTCGTTATATGTTGTGGTATTTCCTATCCTGGAGATTTCTGTCTTTATCTCATTCATCTCCGACTGGATGTAGGCTCTGTCTTCAGGGCACAAAGTGGCATTTGCGGCCTGAATGGAAAGCTCGGTCATGCGGTGCAGCATTGATGATGCTTCGGCCAGTGCCCCGTCTGCAATCTGGCACATGGAAACGCCCTCCTGAGCATTGGTTGTGCCACGGGCAAGACCTCTGATCTGCCTGCGCATCTTTTCGGATATGGCAAGGCCTGACGCGTTGTCTGCAGCGCGGTTTATCTTATAGCCCGATGCGAGTTTTTCGGTGGTTTTTGCGATTTTTCCGGTGGAGATACCAAGATTCCGGCTTGCAAACATTGCCGTCATATTGGTTTGAACGGATATTCCCACAGTTTGATTCCCCCGGCCCTTTTACCTGTGCCTTAAGTTCCATGGATCATAAGTCCAAAGCGATACCGGGATCCTTCCCGTCTGTGCAAAATCCGTTTGCAGATATCGATTATTTATATATATATCGGAATATCCGGCGGGATTTATTAGTCTGATATAAAAAGATGTAAGTGTATGGATCGATGGGCAGTCCGCTCGTTTTTTGCTTTCCTTGAAAATGGTTATAAATGATGATACGCTGTCACGGAAGTTGATTTTGGACGTATGAAGGGAAGAAATATGAGTAAAAAAATGTCGATCCGCAAAAAGGGTCTTGCACTTATCCTTTGTCTTGTTATGGGAATGGCTGCACTTGCCGGCTGCGAAAAAGGCGGAGATACAGGTGCCGAAAAGCTTGAAAACGAAAATGAGATAGAAGTTCCGGAGGTAAATGGCAAGGAGAAGACCATCGGGGCATTTACGCTGCTTGTTCCCGAGAAAATGGATGCAGCAGGGGGTGACTCTGAAAGCGAAGTCACACTTTCTGATGACGATGATAACTACATTCTTCTTCAGGTTGTTGAAAAGAAGGAAGCCAAAAATCATATAAAAGAGCTTCAGGAAGAAAATGAAAAATTAAAGGAAGAATCTTTTACCCTTAACGGTATAAGCTGGACCGGTGTAAGCGGCAAAAAGTTTTTCTGTGTGTATGGCAAGGTTGGGAGTCATACGGTTCTTGCTTCATCTCAAGGGTTCAAACTGACGGATGATATATCTCTTGCCGTTCTTGCATCGCTTGAGGTTTCCGGTGAGGCACAGGCTGTAAGCGCAGGAGGATCCTTATCGGTCGTTAATAAAATGGAAGTGTTTTGCGGATTATATTCCATTGAGTATTCAAACCTGTATAAGGAAGGTGAATACGATGAGTGTCTTGAATCTGTCGACGGTTCTTCACAGGTTTATATGTCATTTTTTAATGACGCGGAGAATCTCTATAGCACTATGGAGCAATATGAAGATTATGACTGTGAAGAGATAGTTACATCCGACGGAACCACAGGCTATCTGTATGAGAGCGAGTACGGTGCTTATTATATAGTTCCCTTGGAAAATTATTATGAGGCAGAGTATATCAGAGCGGCAGGCGTATATATATTCACATACAACGAAAAAGGCAATGCCGAGTTAAGAGAAGCATTTAAGGATTTGTGCAGGAGTACGTATATTGACCCTCAGTACCGTACGGATGAGGTTGTTGAACTGGTCACTTATGACTGGGCAAAGTACTGGGAACAGGGATGGTACGGATGCTTTATCATATATGACGGAAAGGGAAAATATAAAGACGACATAGCCTGGTACTATGACTGTCTTGCAACTTTCAGCGTTGAATCCGATGGGAAGGTCTGGTTTGAAATAGTGCCCGATGAAGGGGTAGATCATCCCACAGCTGAAATGGAGCTTATCCAATGTCAGGATGATACCGAAATGGGATATCTTTGCGTCGACAGCGGAAAATTTTCCATTCCTGACACAGACGGTGAAGGTAATGTAAAAGAGTGGGTGGAAACAACTGTAGAATATGATGACTGGACTGTATTCATCAATCCTGAAGAGGATATGAAGCTTCTTGATGATTATCTGACATTTTGCCTTGAACTTAAGGACTCTGACGGGGATGAAGCGGTGATCAAAGGATTCTTCCGTCCCTGGGGAACCGATTGGAGTGATCTTAATGATGTTCCGGCAGCCAATCTTCCGGATTATTACGTGGGAGAAAAGAATAAGAAACCTTTGATACCCGGAAATTATTCCGATTGGTATACGGACAAAATGTATTATGATTTTCCCGGTATCTGGGGATGTGAAAACTGAATCCGGCGTTTGACCGAACTTTAAACCGATGATCGATCCCGGCATGTATAATGCCGGGATTTTTGTCTCCGGAGAGTCTTTGTGGATAACTCCACTGTTTTTCTTCAATAAAGTGACTTTATAGCGAAAAAATGGTAAAATATATGGGCTTTACGGAGTTTTTATGGACTTAAAAAACAGTATCAAAAATATAAAGATAAACAAAAAAACTGTTAACTGCATTTTATTTGTAACAAGTGTTCTTATGGTCCTTGTGATGTCCGTCGTGATATTCGGCATAATGTGGATGTACAGGGGCTTTGGTAACAGCATTAAGATAGCGGATTTTCTGTTTCAGGTAGGAACCCTTGAAGGAACGGGGACGGGGGACACCGTCAGATTCATTCTCGGTGTCATTCTGCCGGCACTTATATATACCGGTCTGCTGGTCTTTTTATACTTTTTTCTGAAAAAAAAGAATCTTAGGGCCATGCATGTCTGGAAATGGTCTTTGATGCTTACCTTCGTGGCAGTCTGGCTGGTTATCATATTTGCGGTAAAGTGGCTGGGGGTTGACGAATATTTCGGGTTCGCCGGATTCAGGTTCGTCGAAAAGGATAACTACGTTCCTCCCGTTATCGAAGAGATAGTTATCACGGATAATACGGGAGATAACGGTGAAAGTGAGCCCGGTCCCTATGATGATCTTCAAAATAAGCTGGCCCTGGAGTCTTCACCCTGGGAAAAAGGAACCTCAAGGGATTTTATAGAAAGTTATTATGTCGATCCTGCTGAAGTGCAGATAGATTTTCCCGATAAAAAAAGGAACCTTGTATATATATATTTGGAGTCCATGGAGATGACCTTCGCGGATAAGGAGATCGGCGGAGCCTTCGATGTAAATGTCATACCGAAGCTTTCCGCACTTTCCGAAGAAAATGAGAATTTTTCCGGAAGCTACGGTGAGGGTTCACTTCTTGACGGCGGATATGCCTACAACGGAGGAACCTGGACCATGGGAGCGATCTTTTCGCAGACATCCGGACTTCCTCTTCAGACGGGATCCATCGGAATGAATGATATGGATACCCAGGATGTTTTTTATCCCACCATTACCACAATGGGAGACATATTGGAGGGTGCCGGATACAGGCAGATCTTCATGGCGGGATCTTACGCGGGATTTGGCGGAAGGCAGCTGTATTTTAAGGAGCACGGAGGTTATGAGATCAGGGATCTGATCTGGGCCAAGAATACAAAGAGGCTTCCCGGCGGTTATTATGTCTGGTGGGGATTTGAGGATTGTAAGCTTTTTGAATATGCCAAAGAGACCCTGACGGAACTGGGTGAAGGGGATGAACCTTTCAATTTTACGGTTCTTACAGTTGATACCCACAGACCCGGGGGATATAAATGTGAACTGTGCGGGGATACATATCCCGACAGATATTCCAATGTTTATGATTGCTCCGACAAACAGGTTAGCGAATTTGTCGAGTGGATAAAAAAACAGGATTTTTATGAAAATACCACCATCGTCATTGTGGGAGACCATCCCACCATGGACGTGGAATATTGCAGAAATATCGACAAAGACTATCTGAGAAGGGTTTACACCTGTATAATCAATTCTCCCGTTACCCCTGCAAGAGAGACATACAGATCCTATTCGACACTTGATATGATGCCCACCACCATTACGGCTCTCGGGGCATATATACACGGAGGAAGGCTGGGGCTCGGAACAAGTCTTTATACGAACCAGAGGACTCTTACGGAGGAGCTTGGATATACCACGATGCATTCGTCCCTTGCCAGGTATTCCTCGTTCCTTGATTCCCTTGCGGATATTGTTCCCGTGGATCAATCGGGCAACAGTGTGGTCATAAGTGACGACGGAACGGTAACCATCACTGATCCTGACGGAAATGTCGTGATAATGTATCCTGACGGAACCCAGGTTGTCATACCTGCAGACGGAACCCAGACAGTCGTACCTCCGGGTACTACCCCCGACGGAACGGGTAATGGGGAAACTCCGGTCACAAACTAAGAATATGCCGAATGAATCCTTAAACACAATTAAAAGTGAAACGGATCGCAGACAGCTTATTCCTTTTACGGTTTCGCTGTTGTCTGTTTTGTTCGTTCTGATCCTTTCGCTCACATCAATGATAATTTCGGGAGACTCGGATGAAGCTAACGATTGTTACTACGAGTCTCTTGATTCTTCATGGGTTCAGACTTTTCCGGATGGCAGTGTAAAAAAAGTGGATGTCCCCGGAAATCTTAAGAATAATGACGGAAGGGTTGTCATAAGGACTACCATTCCCGACAATGTGCAGGACGGGATGTTCATAGTAGCCCAGGGGGACAGGCAGGATATCTATATGTATGTTGACGGAACATGCAGGGAATCCTATTGCGTGCCTTATAAAAACGGTAAGACCGGCATGTCTCCCTCTGCATTCATTTTCATGCCCGTATCGGAAAATGATGCGGGGAAAAAACTGACCATTGAATTTTATTCGGTCATGCCGTTAGGATCCGGAGTTGTACGTGACATATATCTTGGTACGGACATGGGTATATGGATGAGTGTTGCAAAGTATTCCGGATGGTCTCTGTGTTTAGGGATCATTACCTTTGCCCTTGCCATCGTCGTTATGGTGGCTTCGCTCTACCTGAGCATAAAGGAGCACAATCTCAATGAGATGATCTTTTTGTCTCTGGCCTGTATGGCTTTTTCACTGTGGAATATATTATCGAATCATCTGAGACAGTTTATTTTTCCGGGTAACACCAATCTGTATTATGGGATATTCTATGTTGCCGCATTTATGCAGGTTCCCATGGCTGTATATCTTAATATCATCAAAAAATACAGATATGACAGACTTCTGTCTGCGGCTGCCGCATATAATTTCATTGCCGGTATCATCTTTTCCTATCTTCATATAGCGGGAATATTCAGCTTTGTCGAAATGTTTCCGTTTTTTGTTTCAATGGAATCCATTATCACGGTGATTTTCCTGTTCATCCTGATCTATGATATCGTGACCCGTAAAAATGATATCGGACTTACAATGACCATAGGCCTCGTTGCTTTTTCTGTCAGCGGGTTTCTGGAAATTGCCAGAACCATCTATACAAAATGGTATTTCCTTACGGGGGTTACTTCCATCGGTATGATAGTAATGCTGGCTTGTACGGTCATCAGCGCAGCAAGACATTATGCACGTTCTTCCAGTGAAAGAGATGCCGCAATAAAACTGAAGAATCTGAGAAATGAATTCCTTGCGGCAATGAGTCATGAGATCAGGACTCCCATCAACGGAATAATCGGTCTCAACAATGCCATTCTTGAAGTTGAAAAAGATAAAAAGGTTTTATCCCATGCTTCCATGGTAAGAGATTCGGCGGAGGAACTGCTCCTTCTTGTCAATGATATTCTTGATATCTCACAGATAGAAGCCGGGAAATTCCGCATAAGCAATTCTCCCATGTATATATCCACTCCTGTTAAGAAGGCTGTTTCCGACTGCAGGGAATACGCCGGATATGCCGGACTTCTGATCGACGATACAGGTCTTCCGAAAGATGAGACGGCGTACCTTGGAGATTATGTCAGGATAACATCGGTACTGAAAAACATCGTCGCTTATTTTGTTTCCGGATATAAAACAAGCGGCGGAAAGATCGGAGTAAGTATTGTGGTATCCGCAGATGTAACCGAAACGGACGGTAACTGTATCATCACATACAGGATAAACGGTCCCGCCATCAGGATAAGCAAGACAAATGATGCGTTTGATGACATCTACGGTGTTGCTTCAAACGCCATTTTAGGCTGCATGGAGTCCGAACTGATAAGGAATGTCAAGGGACTTATGTGCGATGGTTTTGAGTTTTCCGTAAATCTCATGAAAACCGACGGAATACCCGATAACGAAGAGGTATTTGAAAAGTATGATCTTTCCGGAAGGCGGGTACTTATTACGGATGATAATGATATCAACAGAGTCATACTCAAGAAGTATGTCATTAAGACCGGAGCCGGTGCGGATGTAGCGGAATCCGGACAGGGTGCCATAGATCTTGTTCAAAATATCGATTATGATGTGATACTCATGGATATGAGAATGCCGCATATGGATGGAAAAGAAGCAATGAAGAAGATCCGGGAAAAGCTCGGCTCTTCATGTCCTCCCATCATAGTGCTGACTGCCGAGGATGATTCGAATCTCAGGGATGAATATATTTCCGAGGGTTTTGACGATTATCTGTCCAAGCCTGTTAAGTACGAAGACTTAAGGAACATCATGGTCAAAGCAATCGGACAAAGAGCTGCGGAGTCCGGAATGCATCAGGAAGATTAAGGAAAGATGAAGAAACACCTGGCTAAAATTGCATTGGCGTTTTTGGCGGTATCCCTGATTATTGCAGGATATCTGATCTATACCGGAGTGACGCAGGAGTTTGATTTCTACAAGGACTGGAGAGTATTCAGTCCCTTTAACGACGGCTGGCGTCTTGTCGCCGACGGTAATGAAGAGGGGTATGTGACACTTCCTGTGACCGCACCTGAATCTCTGGGTTATTTGTGTATCGAAAGAACTCTCCCCAGGATAGAAGAGGATGGTATACAACTGTCACTGTATTCCTTCAACCAGGATGTTGCAATCTTTGTGGATGGAGAGGTAAGAAAGACTTATATCGACTCCGAACTTGGATGCGAAGATGTTTCTACCGTACAGGGAAGACAGGGACGTCCTTCTGCATGCTCGTATGTTTTTGCGAATCTGAACAGGGAGGACAGCTTTAAGAAGATCAGGGTAGAGTACTATTCAAATGCCGCGTTCAACAAGACCATAAAAGAGATTTACATCGGAAAAAGAGGCGGAATATGGGGATTCTATCAGGCAAGAAGAATGGCGGGATTTGTGGGTGTCCTGATCATGACTACCATGGCTGCCATCATAATCCTGACATTTACTGTTTATTATTTCCTGACGAAAAGAAAGATCAGACTTACATATCTTGCTGTAGGCGTTATGATGGTCGGACTGTGGAAGATGATCGGAAGTTCCACTGAAAGTCCGTTGAGACAGTTGTTTTTCGGAGATATGGCTTTCATGCAGGCTTGTTCATATGCTCTGGAGAATTTCATGATGATACCTTTCCTGTATTATTTTGATAATCTTCAGAAGGCCAGGTATCACTCCACTTATACTACGGCTGTTGTGATCGCATTTCTCTCGGCATGTGCCAGCGTGCTTTTGGATGTGACGGGACTCTTTTATTTTCAGGAATATGCGATCTTTACATTCATTGTGGTTGCCGGATGCGTGTTTACCATTTTCATCAATATGGTGATGGATATACTGACCGGTCATATCAGCGATTATCAGAGCGTGAGTGTGGGAGTGTCGTTCCTGGCTGTGACCATAATCGTTGATGTTATATCCGGAGTGTTTCCGAAATACAGCGGACTGTACGGAGGAGCGGTATTCGGGCTGCTTGTTTTTGTTGCGATAGAAACATTCTCAACTCTTGTGATCCTTTCAAGAGCAAGAGGAGAGGTAATAGGCGCTATCAAGGCGGCTGATGAGGGAGGAAGATTCCTCTCCGGAATGAGTCATGAGATAAGAACTCCCGTAAACACGATCCTCGGAATGAATGAGATGATCAGGCGGGAGACCACCAATGAAAAGACTGCCGAATATTCGTGGAATATAAATATGGCAGGTAAGACACTTATCAGTCTTATCGATGACATCATCGATTTTACCGGCTTTAAGACCGGAGAGATAGCACTTAACGAAAAAACATATCAGACCGCATCGCTTTTTAACGATATCTACGTTCTTCTGGAGGGAAGGGCTGTTGAAAAGCGTCTTGCCTTTAAGATCCAGCCTTCTAATACACTTCCCTCGGAACTCGTTGGTGATGCACCCCGTATCAGGCAGATCCTTATCAATATCGTATCAAATGCGATAAAGTATACAACCAAAGGCGGTGTCGACGTGGAGGCCCACGGGGAGAAGGATGGAGAAGATTTCTTCCTGTGCTTCACGGTGGCTGATACCGGAATCGGTATCCGTGAGGAAGATATCGACAAACTTTTTGAGAGATATTCCAGACTTGATTCCGAGAAAAACAAAAATATCGAAGGAACTGGACTTGGTCTTCCCATTACCAAGGGTCTTGTTGAACTTATGAACGGCACCATAAGCGTGACCAGCGAATACGGAAGAGGTTCTGTGTTCAAAGTCAGGATTCCCCAGAAAATTGCCAATCCGGAACCCATGGGTGAATTGAAAAGACTCAAGGCATCGGATGCCAAAAAGAGTAAGGCTGCAACATTCAGGGCACCCGGTGTAAGGGTTCTTGCGGTGGATGACAATACCATGAATCTCAGGGTTTTCAAGGGGCTTCTTAAAAAGTCCGAGATGGAGATAGATCTTGCTGACGGGGGCCATACCGCTCTTGAAATGCTTAATGAGAAAAAATATGACATCATATTCATGGATCACATGATGCCTGAGATGGACGGAATAGAGACTTTAAAGGCGCTGAGACGTACCAGGGGATGTGTGAACATCAAGACTCCGGTCATCGCACTTACCGCCAACGTTGTCTCGGGAGCTGAGGCTATGTATTTAAAAGAAGGTTTTTCAGCATATCTTGCAAAACCGATCGTCCCGGAAATGCTGATAGCTGTTTTGAAAAA
The DNA here is from genome assembly GCA_900320825.1 of uncultured Lachnospiraceae bacterium. GTDB lineage: Bacteria > Bacillota > Clostridia > Lachnospirales > Lachnospiraceae > AC2028. The sequence goes on from ONTX01000170.1 coordinate 17,674, forward strand.
TCACATTCCTGAAGACAGGATTATGGAGTAAATATCTGTGGGATTTTTATCCTTAAAATTTCTTATATTTCTTCCGATAGTTCTTGCATGCTATTTTTGCGCAAGAAAGCACGGGAAAGATGATCTTGCAAAGGTGGTCCTCATCGTTGCATCGATGCTGTTTTTCATTCCCTACGGAACCGGAGCATTTTTGATGCTCTTTGTTTCGTCTGTTGTCAATTTTATCCTTTCAAAACTTCTGTTAAAGAAAAAAAGCAGGGTGTTCCTTGCCGTGGCCGTGATCATCAATGTATTGCCGCTCCTTTACTTTAAGTATTTCAATTTCTTTGCGGAAAATATTTATGCGATAGCGGGAAGAGAATATGAAACAAAAACCATACTTCTTCCCGTTGCCATAAGTTATTACACCTTCCAGATGATCACCTGGGTTGTTGATTCTTACAGGGGTGAGACAAAGGGTACAGCTGTAACGGATTATCTTGTCTATGTGTGGTTTTTCCCAAGGGTTGTCATGGGTCCCATAACAAGACACGATGAATTCATACCTCAGATAAATGACGGATCGAAGTTTAAACCGGATCCCGAAAATATTGCAAAAGGATTTATATGGTTTACTGTTGGAATGGCTAAAAAGCTTCTTCTTGCAGCCCGCTTTGCGGGAGCACTTCCTTACGGTTTTTCTTTGGGAAGCGATATGTCCCTTATGGACGGATGGCTCTGCTCTGTAGCTTATACATTTGAGATATATCTGGACTTTTCCGGGTACTGCGATATGGCGGCAGGCGTGGCACGGATGTTCAATCTGTCCATCCCCATGAATTTCAATTCTCCCTACAAGGCACTTTCCATAAGTGACTTTTGGAAGAGATGGCATATATCACTTACGTCTTTCCTCAGAAAATATATCTACTTTCCTCTTGGAGGAAACAGGAAGGGAACGGTAAGAACATATTTTAATATGATGGCCATCTTTGTTATCAGCGGATTCTGGCACGGGGCCAACTGGACATTTATCTTGTGGGGAACTCTGCACGGAGCCGTGATGGTTGTTGAAAGACTTCTTGGTAAAAAGCTTGAGAAGATCCCAAAGATCATAAGGCTTGCATTTACTTTCGCACTGGTCAATTTCGGATGGATCCTTTTTGCCGCTCCCGATATAAAAACTGCCGGTATATTCATAAGACAGATGTTTGATTTCGGAAACCTGATGCCGTCGGTTGCTTTTTACGATACATTCAAGTTCGGTACAACTCCCTTCATACGCTATCATCTGAATGTATTCATTCCGCTCTTTTATGTCGCTGTTTTTGGCTGCATGCAGCTTACGAAAAATGTTTATGAAAAAGAATACAAGCCCCGGACCATAACCGCTGTACTGACAGGAATCCTGTTCGTGTGGGCGTTTCTGTATTCCAATTCGGTTTCGCAGTTTATTTATTCTCAGTTCTGACGGATTGTTTATTGTAAATGGAAGATAAAAAGATCTGGAAAAAATTTCTCATAAAGTCTTTGGCTGTAAGTATCACTTTGCTGATACTTGTTGCTGCTTTGGTCATTTATGTGGATCCCATGTTCCATTTTCATTCACCACGCACCGGTGTATCCTACATTCTTGATAACGAAAGATACCAGAATAACGGCATACTTAAGAATTATGATTATGATGCCCTTGTTACCGGAACAAGCATGAGTGAGAATTTCAAGACCACTACGGTGGACAGGCTCTTTGGAACAAGGAGCGTAAAAGCGGCATATGCGGGAGGCTATTTTAAGGAGATCGGTGATGCCGAAAAAGCAGCCCTTCAAAACAATCCTGATCTTAAGATGGTGATCAGAAGTGTGGATATGTCATTTATCATGACAGAAAGCGATTATATAAATCCTGCGGCATCCTATCCCCATTATCTTATGGACAGCGATCCCTTTAATGATGATATATATGTTTTCAATGCGGATATTCTTTTTGAATATGTAAATGCGGAACTTATAAGGACCGCAAAGAAGATCCCTGCGGATACATTTGACGATTATATGAGTTTTGCCGAAAAGGATGAAAATTCGGGGCCGGGATATGTCCTTTTGTTTGTTGAGGATTTCGAAGCACCGGAAGAGCAAAAGGGGCTGGATGAGTCTGAAAGGGAAATGCTCATAAGCAATATCAGGGCTAATCTGACAGCCAACCCGGCGGCGTATCCGGGTACGGAGTTTTATTATTTTATACCGCCATACAGCATTGCGGACTGGTGGCAGACATATGTATCAAAGGGCAGGCTTGATGCTTATATCGAGACCATGACTATTGTAACGGAAGAACTTTTGAAGTATGACAATGTGCATGTTTTCTGCTTCTACGATGATACGGATCTTGTGACTGACCTTTATAATTACACTGATTCCTGTCATTATGTAAGCAGCGTGAGCGATATGATACTTGAAAAAATGGCTGCCGGTGAGAATGAACTTACAAAGGATAATTACAAAAAGTACTACGAAGACTTAAGGGATTTTTATTATGAATTTGATTATCCTTCCGTTATACCCGGAGCGGTTTTCAAATAGATAAGGGAGATTTCCATGAGCGAAGTTAAGATAATAAACGCACCTGCTGTTCCGAACATGCCATGGCAGGAAGAACCCGATACCTTCAGGAACGCCCCTGTGTGGAGATATTCGGAGAATCCCATAATAGACAGAAATCCCGTTGAGGGAGTTGCAAGGATCTTCAACAGCGCAGTTATGCCTTATGAAGACGGGTTTGTGGGAGTCTTCAGGGGTGAGCAGAAAAACGGCATTCCCATGATATATTTCGGGAGAAGCAGTGACGGCATTCACTGGGATTTTGAACATGATAAGATAAGATTCGTTGACGAAGAGGGTAATGAGTTCATGCCTCTCTACGCATACGATCCCAGACTCGTCAAAGTGGAAGATGCATATTATGTCATATGGTGCCAGGATTTTTACGGCGCAGCTATCGGCATGGCCCGGACAAAGGACTTTAAGACCTTTACAAGGATAGAGAATCCCTTTATTCCTTTCAACAGAAATGCAGTTCTTTTCCCAAGAAAGATCGGGGGAAATTATGTGCTCCTTTCAAGACCTTCGGATTCCGGTCATACACCCTTCGGAGACATCTTCCTTTCACAGAGTCCCGATATGGTATACTGGGGCAGGCACCGCCATGTGATGAGCAGGGGCTCTGAGTGGTGGGAGAGCCTTAAGATAGGAGCCGGAGCGGCACCTATTGAGACTACGGAAGGATGGCTTCTTTTTTATCACGGCGTCGTAAATACATGCAACGGATATGTTTATTCCATTGGGGGAGCACTGTTGGATATTGATGAGCCCTCTAAGGTTTTATACAGGTGTGAGAATTTCCTGCTGACACCGGAAGAGTGGTATGAGGAGCGCGGATTTGTCCCCAACGTGACATTTCCCTGTGCCACCATCCATGACAGCTCTACCGGAAGGATCGCTCTTTACTACGGTGCGGCGGATTCCTATGTTGCCCTTGCCTTTACAAAGGCAGATCTTATAGTGGATTATATTAAAAAGCACAGCCGGGTAACGGACACGGATACAGAGCCCGGCAGAAGATAAAAGACAGGACAGATAATTTTGGAAAAGATACTTTTATTTAAACCATATTTTTCACATACGATTTGGGGCGGAGAAAGACTCTGCAGGGAATTCGGATATGACGAACCCGGATCCGATGTGGGAGAGTGCTGGGGAATTTCAGCTCATCCCAAGGGAGAATCCACGGTAGTCGGCGGCCCCTATGACGGACTTAAGCTCTCACAGCTCTGGGAGGCTCACAGGGAACTTTTCGGAAATATAGAAGGTGACAGATTCCCGATTCTGGTAAAGATCCTTGATGCAAAGGATGACTTGAGCGTTCAGGTTCACCCGGATGATGAATATGCCTTTGCCCATGAGAACGGATCCTGGGGTAAGACTGAAAGCTGGTATGTGCTCCACAGCCCTCATGAAGGAAGGATAGTTATCGGCCATA
>ONTX01000231.1 GCA_900320825.1 uncultured Lachnospiraceae bacterium
CTCCCTGAATCCTTCAGTATAATCAAAAACCACTGTAGAGATATGTGTCTTAGAAATCTCATATAGCATTGTCTGTATGCAATAGGTCTTTCCTTGACCAGATGTTCCCGTTATAAGAAGATGCCGGTTTGATAATCCTTTGTTCCCAAACTCCCAATAAACGTCTGTATCAAATCTGTCCCTTCCGATAAGGACTCGTATATCTTCGATATTACGTTTTTCAATAACTTCATGTGTGCCCTGTTCCTTCAACTCAGAGATATTGTTGTTTCCTGACTTCCGATCTTCCTTTTCCTCCTTTTTAATCTCTTGAGCATGCTCCGAATGCTCAACCTTTTCCCCATGCTGTTCTTCCTCTAGCTTTGAATCCGAATGCCCCGATTCATTTTCCATAGGCTCTTTAGAATCTTTGCTTCGTTTGCGAGTAAGAATCTTCTCCTGTTCGCGTCGCCTGCTTTCATGTGCCATTATATGTCGTGTGTTATCATCGTCATCTTCCAATGTTTCCATAAGAACAGGGTCTAAATCAACATATGCTGTTTCTTCTGAGCCAAGTATGATATTCTGAATCCTTTCTTGAGGAATATGGTGGACTGTAATTCCATCAATATTCTGTACTAACTCCTCCTTCCCTTGCTTATCTATCCAATAGCCGAGGATGTCGTAATCCCACTCAATTTCAAAATCCCCATCGAGGATCGCCCTTAGCTTCTCTGATAGTTCTTTATACTCTTCACTGTTGTTCGTAAATGTAACTTGAGCAAATACAAGCGCTCTATACAATTGAGCAAACCAGTATCTTCTCTCAATAGACTTGCTTTCGGGGTCAAAAAGACTGCTCAGCTGTTCTTTTCCGTGCTTAACCTGAGTAAGCGCTTTTTCTATATGAACGCTACTATTATAGTAACTTGCTGTTTTACATTCTGTTATTCTTGCTCTCAGCCTAAGCTTATCTCTAAAGTCCTCTACAGATAGCACAAGAAAATCAGGTCTCAGCGAAGGACCTTCTGTACGGTTCTCGTAAAACCAGTGCTTATAAGAATCAAGATGTATTATCACCCTAAGCGCAGAATCTGCCAGTGCATCTCTTTCCCGAAGGGATGTCATGACATATGCCATGAATTCATTTATGTTTGTCCCCTTTTGATTCACCGCAGAAAGAATACTTATGCCATCAAGACTCTTAGCCTCTCCCATAAGACGGTCGACTGCATTATCAAGTATTTCCGGTTTCCACTTAAACAACTTAAACAGCCGGTTTTTCAGTTGCGTTCTTATCGTCGCATGAATGGAATTTCTTGCTGTAATCGTAAGGTTATACTGACCGTACATCCCCTTTCCGGTACTAAAACCTATAATAGAATAATTGTCATCATCAGATTCTGATCTGAGCAACGCGCCATCCATCACACGGTCGATGCATACTACCCAATATGCTTTTTCATGGAGCATGGAGATAATTTTCTTTGTGTTATCATCAACCTTTGAATCCAACGCGGCAAGAAACCGACCTCCGGGCTTACTGTCTGCATGATGCTTATACCGAGCAATCTGTGTGTTTTTAAAAGATGCTGAAAACTGCGGCTGCGATAACTCAATCTTTCTTTTGATAGATGTTTGAGAAACCGGAGACGGTTTATAAACTATTGGAAATCTGCATTCATCAATCTGAACTCCTGCCCCCCCTGAATAGGGCGTAAACCAAAAGCTCTCATCATGCATAATATCCATGTTGATTACAATATCATTATTATCCGTAAGTAGTTTTTTTAGCTCAATTCTATCATTCCACACATTAAGGAATACTCTTACATTAATATTCTCGTCTTCAGAGAAATACTCATTCATCCAATATGTCAAATAATTTTTTCCGCCCTTGTTTTCCGGTCTCACCAGAATACTAAGCTGAAGATCTACTTTACTGACTTCGCTGTCGTTGCGTATGGTTTCGGCATATTTAGAAACTGCCGCAATGATCGGCTGCAGATTAGAGGGATTGATAAAAACAATGCTGAGATTATCCTTTACAGATGGCATTGCTTTAATGTAATCCATGAAAATATCAAAGAACATTTTGGCATCTTCATTCATCCTTGTCAGATCAGCTGTTCTGAATTCATCGTCAAAGATTGCCTCCTTACGAATGATATCTCTAATTCTCGTCTTTGTTTTTCGGATATATCTGTTATCGCCATAAAGGCAGAAGTTTCCATAATTGCCAATGACCCCTATGTATCCTCCCCTGCTTGTCGGGAACAGGTCTACCGCAGATTGTATCTCTGTCATCTGCATAAAATGGTCAACCAGCTGCTCTACGTTTAGTTTCTGAAACTGTGTCCGATTGTAACTGCTTAGGGATTGACTTAAGCCATCAACAATAAACTGCTTTTGATCGGCTATCTTCTGAAGGGCTGCCGGATGCCACGGAGGAACGATGACACAAGACGGATCTTCCTCTCTGTCTATGTAACTGTTCTTTTCGAGTATCACGAAGGATTGTAAAAAAGCATCCATTAACCAGCGTTCGTTCTCTGCAAAATAATAGTTAACAATTTTGTCGGCAAGTTGATTATACTGTTTGATATATTTTGATCTGCTTTCACCATTTAAGCAGTTATAGAAACCCTTCTCTTTCAGGTTTCTTCCAAAAGCACAAAATGCTTCTCCGAGCCTCTCAAACAGTATTTCCATTTCAGCTACTTGTGCATTTGATACATTTACACGGCTTGACACATATTTTTGCATATCAAAGGCTAAAGAAGGGGTATGCTCATCATATGAATCGAAAAACTCCTCGTCGCTTTTTGAGAGCATTGTGCTGCAGATGTGCTCCATTACCCCAACCGGTATTTTTTTTGATCCTACAGGATATTCTTCACCCGTTAAATCCCGGAAATCATAAAGCCAGCTTGCATCATTATCAAATTTCCATTCGTATTCTACCGACAGTTTATGTACTGAATCGTTTTCTTCGATTATAATAGGTTTTTTTTCTTCATCATAAAGCGCAGCCGTAAAATTGATCTTATTCAGCGTGTTCGTCGCCGAAGCGGCATTTACTCTGTTCTCAAGTAGCTCGCTTGCTTTTTGAGGGTCAAAGAATTCCTCTGTGTCACATATGATGCAAACTTGATCACCACATATTGTCCAGTCGTTTCTGCTTATAAATTTAAAAAAGCCGTTCACATGAGAGCATATATTTCTCCATGTCCTAAGCAAAATCGCTTTTTTTTCGTCATCATTAGCATCCGTATATCCTGTAACAATTTCCGCATAATCAAAATTGAAATGTAATTCTGCTATACCTTCTGCTCTAGAAGTAATAGCTTGCTTAAACAATTTAATGGCAGCATTTAATAATGCCTCCATAGGTTCCCCGGTTACAGATGCCTTGCCCTTTGTTATCGGACCAACCGGCCCTGTTCCTTTAATAAGCTGAATCTTCTCAATAATTGAATAGTCAAAAGTCAGTAGCCTTTTACGGTTTTCCACCACTTTCTCGCCGCATACAAAAGAGAGAAGGCACTCTTGAAAATCTATATAATCTTGAAACCCATAAGAGCTCCAATCAACTTTTGCTGATTCTGATTGCGTTGCAAATGTATCTAGTTTTTCTTCTAGTGATTTATAAGCTCTCTGAGTTAGTCTTTGAAATGCTTTTCTCGTGATGAAATTATAATTATCTCTTAAAAACCCTTTCTTCCTAACTATTCGAGGAGTCAATGGTTTGCTGAACCATCCGGGCAATTCCCATTCAAACAATTTCTTACCAAATTCTTCACAAAAATCATTAATAGTGGAAAAGTGCCCATTCCAACTGTCAGCTGTTTTGCTTAGTC
>ONTX01000233.1 GCA_900320825.1 uncultured Lachnospiraceae bacterium
GAAACCGAAATAAAGGGGATTGGTCAAATGGTATGACAAGGGTCTCCAAAACCTTTAGCGGGAGTTCGATTCTCTCATCCCCTGTTACGTGATTACCCGGAATGCCCATTTTATGCGGCTTTCCGGGGTTTTTATTTTTTCAAAAAATCATATGTTCCATAGATGTTCCACATGTTCCACTTTTGAGGGTCAATAAGCACTTAAAACCGCTTCTATCCTGGCCGCTTTTTCGGCGGCGGATTTATTATCCCTGTAATAGTGTTTGAGCGTTGTAGTAATGTCCTTATGCCTTAACTGTGTCTTTACAAGCATCTGGTCTACTCCGGCATTGATAAGCCTCGTTGCATAGGTCTTACGTGCCTTATGAAGCGTTCTTGGCGGTATGCCTATGGTCTTGCATATGTGACTGAGCCTCTTTGAAAAAGCCTGTGATCTAATAAAATGCCCATCAAAGAACAGAAAATCACTTTCAGGGTACCTGGCGTTTATCTCCTGTATCAGCTCAATGGCGCCATTGTCAATATAAAGATCCTCTGCCGGGTGCTCACACTTAAGAGTCCCTTCGTCAGAAAAATAATACTCTATATGCCCTTTGCTGTTCTTACTATGCTGTTCAGTCCGGCTTATCCTTATTGCTTTAGCTCTTATATCAAGATCTGAATACTTAAGGGCTGCCAATTCGCCTGCGCGTAACCCGGTTCTTAATGCGAGCTTGATCCCAAGATCCACCAAAGACAGCTTCTTTCTGCCATCGATATACTCTTCGATCTTCCTGACCTCATCCTCCATGAAGACATCTTCACAGTCACTCCTTATCTTAGGCTTGGCAAAAACTTTCTTCTCACTGTCAACATAATCAAGGACATCATCAATGGAAATATCCGTGTACTGGTGACGTTTGGCATATTTAAATATACCCTTGATCACTATCTTGATATCTGACCATGCCCTGTAAGTAATCTGCTTCTCGACGATTCTTTTTATAAGATAGTCTTCGAGATCATATTCAGTCAGTTTCGTGATGTTTATATCACTGCAATCACCAAGTATCCTTAAATAGTTGTTTTCGTAGCGGTCATAAGAAGCCCGTTTGAATCCCGGTTCCGATGCCTTGAAGTCAAGCCATTCATAGGCGACTTTCTCAATGGTATGCACAGTATTCTTTTTTACATAATATGCAACTACAACTGATTCAAGGTCGTCCTTGTCAACCCTCCTTATCTGTTTCTTTTTATGTTTGCCGTCTGCAGGAAGAAATGTCTGCCAACGGCCATTTGCCAATTTGGTTATGGTGTATGGATGCTGCTCAAGCAGCTTACGTTTATTCATTTCGTTCACCGCACCCCAAATAGCGTCCGTATCCATTTTACCATCTTCCGAAAGATAATTCGAGAGGGTTCCGTTTTCTGCCAGGTATTGTATTGCTTCTAACTGCTCAGAAGCACTGATTCTATAGTTTGTGTTATTCATTTCTTGTCCTTTCTTTCAAATTCAAAAGCCCGACAGAAGGCCTGATAGACCGACTGACGGGCATAAAAAAACTCCCGGAAGACCGGAAGTTAAGTCTATAGTTGCTTTGTATTATTCCTGCAGGCTTGTAAACAGCCGGTGTAAACCAAGTCGTAAACGAGGGCTTAATACTTTTAAGCCCTGCAGGAGATACTATATATTCTTATTCTTTATTCTTTTTTTATTTATTCCTGTTTACATGTTTACATGTTTACAAAGGGATAAAACCCGCCAAATAAGCGGTATCTGATGTAAACATGGTTGTAAACGGGTGCTTGGGCTTGTTTACGGATCACACAAAAGGAATGTCTTTAAGAGCCGATTCGGGGATCGTAAGGAATCCTCCGGTTGCTTCGTGATCCTTTCGTATCCATGACCTCTGCTGTCCGTATTTATCAAACCTGTGCTGCGGTCCCTGTTTCCAACCGGAAGCCGAAACGATCATGATCTCGTTTATGGCGTTAAGCTCCCATTTATGAGGAATATCATATTCAGGATGGTTAAGGGCTTCATGGTACAGCATTTTGGAACATACATATTCTTCCATGGTCTCTTCAAGGAATCCGAGTATTGCGGATTCATCGGAATCCTCAGGTATGAATTCCTGCTGGTGATCTGTCATCTTACTGCTAATCCCTTCAGGAAGGCACAGTCTGTAATCCCCTTTTCTGTATATTTCCATTATTTCGGCCCACATCTGAGAGATATATGCCCTGGAAGCCTGTTCATCATCGAGGATATGGACTTCTGCAGCTTCAGGATTGCAGGAAACCGGAAGAAAACGCCTGTTTCCAGTCCTGTCACCGGGAAGGAACTGTTTCTTGTTGGATGTCCCGCCGAAAACACACTGCCTTGGCCTGTCTGCCGGATGGATCTCATAGGGTACCTTATAGGTTTCTTTCTGACGGCTGATGAAGGATTTTATCTCCTCAATGCTTTTTGCATTGCTCGTAGCTATCATTTCAGACATCTCAATGATCCAGTGCCCCTGCAGTTTACGGTATATGTTCTCGTCCTCAAGTTTCCTGATATCATCGGAAAACCACTCGTCATTTACAGCGAGAAAACGGAAGAAGGTTGATTTTCCTGCGCCCTGACCCCCAACAAGGCAGAGCATGTACTCAAACTTGCAACCGGGATTAAAAATGCGTTCTACAGCCCCCAGTAAGAACAGCTTAAGTGATTCATATGTGAGATCCGAGGTGTCGGCTCCGAGGAACCTGTGCAGGGCAAACCTGACTCGTTCCGTACCATCCCAGACAAGAGAATCAAGGAAATCCTTTATAGGATGGTATCTGTTATTATTGGCAGCGATATCAAGAGCCTGGAGCATACGTTTGTCGTTGTTGATATCGTAGTGGGTATCAAGATACATGTTTATAAAATTCATGTCGGTATCCGTAACAGATATGCCTGAACGTGTCCAGTCGAAATCACCGACAAGATCGATCCTTTCCGTAAGCTCATTGAATCGGAACTTACCCTTGAAATATGGATCGTTTTCAAAAATGTACATGATGTTTGGTATATTCTGCTTTATACCTCCTTTGCCTGTCTTTGAAAGGGCTTCCCTGATACCTGTCCGTATTTCAGAATGAGCATTACCTGTTGCAGATGTATTCGAGTAACTCACGTTTTTCATCCTCCCTTCCGTTTTCGAGAATATGCAGCCATCCCTTTACAAGATTTAGGTTGTTGCAGGCCGTACAAAACAGATCAGACCATTCGCCTTCAGGATCCGGGAGTTCCGATTCCCTGACTTTCCACCAGTATCTGTGAAAATCACAGATAACACAGATGGCAAAGTCAACAAGCTCCTTAAAATACCGCTCTTTCTGCTTCTGTTCATACAGGCAGGTATCATGGAAGTTCTTTTCGTGCCTTGAAACAGGATCACCGTCCTGACCTGTAGCTATGCAGAAATCCTCTGCGATTTTCCTTGCCGCTTCAAGCGGTGTAAGTGAAAAGAGCTTTCCGACAAAGTCGATCACATCACCATCTTCCTGGCATCCGAAACAGTGAAAACGCTTGTCCACCTTCATGCTCGGGTTCCTGTCATTGTGGAAGGGACATAGACACATGCCCCTCCTGTTTACTTTGAGACCATAAAAAGAAGCCGCATCCCTTACGGACACGGCCTCCTTTACGTTATAAAAAATATTCATTGTAAATTATCCTCCTTATCTTTCAATTCCTCTTTCGATCTTTCTTTCCTTTGGTTTGCTGTTTCGCACGGAATCGACCATGCGCCTTATTTTGAAGAGATGAGTCTTAAGATCCCTTTTCTCCGAATAACTGTCATACAATTTGTCATGCTTTATTTCCAGTTCATTCAGTTCTCTCCGGAGCCTGTCGGGATTTGGGATCTTACCTTCCGGGTGAGATTCCTTAAGTATGCGGCGGGCTGCGTTAAAGAGAGTGAGCTCTGTACGATGGTCATTATTGTAGGCTTCAAGCTTTCTTTTGTTTTTTATCTTGTATTTTTCGTCAAAGACAGGCTTATACTTGGTATAGCGGTCATACTGTTTCAAAAGCTCGCGAAGTTTATCCATCCGTGTTTCCATATCTCCTATTGAATTGGAAAGCGTTTTTACTTTGCCAAGGACTTCTTTGTTGAAGGCTTCCAAGTCTTCAAGACTGTTGATTTTGTGCTCGATCAGAAAATTGGCAGTAGCGGCATGCTCCTTAATGTTATTAACACGAGCCTTCTGGCTGTATGCTCCGAGATTCCTTTTGTTGAAATACTCGTTAATATAATCAGCAAGTGAAGGCTCTTTTTGGTTAAGTTCCTTTATTGTTTCGTTCAGAGCATGCACCCAAAGGCGCAGTGTGGAGAGATCCTCCTTTAACATCTTAAGCATCTCGCCGGCTTTCCTGATCCAGCGGTTAAGATCACCCTTACGCGTCCTTATCCCTTTCTTTTCCATGGCACGTACTGCAGGTCCCTCATGGATCGTTGGAAGTTTATCAATACCCCGGGATTCGTATGACCGGTTATCTATACGGCAGTTAAGTCCCTTTTCTTCAAAGACCTTATTGACCATAGAAGCCCAGTTGCTTCTCCATACCTCAAGTGTTTCGGGCTTGCCCCAGTCGGTAGTGGGAACGGATGTAAAATCATACTCTCCGTTCTCTTTACGGATGCGGTCACCGTTTTCATCGAGCCGGTATTCCCTGTGCTGTTTGGCGTCCCAGGAGCCGTCTTCCTTAAGCGGCCTTATCGGTATCAGTACGTGAAAATGTGGATTCGGTATACCGCCATCCTTTGGCTCCGGTGCATGAATGGCAAAATCGCAGATCATCCCGCGGCTCACAAAATTTTCCATAATAAAAGCCCTGGCAAGAGCGAGATTATCATCAAAGGATAATTCGTTCTGCAGGGCTATGTTGAAGTTATATGCAAGCTGCGCTTTTTTGTTCTTTTCGACTTTTTCGACCGAGTTCCAAAGGGTAGCCCGGTCAAGATACTCTCTTGGAGCATTATCCGGTAACAGGATCTCTGTATACAGGACACCGCTCTTTTTAGTGTAGTCCGAATACTCACCGTAGTATTCGGAGTACATCTTCTGGCCTGATATATAAGCTGCGGAAGCTGTGACGCTCTGTCCTGCTCCCCGGCTTACATGCCCCAGGCTGAAATGATATAAGCTCAATTTAATCACCCCTTTCTTTGTATGAGCTTAGATACTTTTTTAGCAGCTCCGATACATTCGGATAGGAAAAAACCGTACTCATGAATCCATAAAAGTCATTACTGCTTAACTGCTTTGTATCAGGAGCAATGGCCTCCAGCATACCCGCTCTTTCGCACAGGTGATGGGTTCGTTCCCGGTCTTTTTTGTTCCGCATATGGCGTATGCGGTTTTCTGCCTGCTGCAGCTTATGCTGCTTCTGTGTTACCTGTTCCTCGGCCTTTTTAAGTTCTTCCCAGGCCCTATCAAGCTTCATTTCGTTCATTCGATCACCTCCTTTCCTGAAATGAAAAAGGAACCCGTTTCCGAGTTCCTTTGTTTTGCCCATTATAATAATATCACGCGATTTTCGGGGGGTAAAAAGACAACGCATGGACAGTACATGGACAATTCATTCAATTCCCCAATCTTTGTACCTGCCCTTTGCTTCCCCCATTGTAATAATATCGTATTGGAATTACTATTAAAAGGGCCAAAGGGGGGACAATTGGGGGACAGTTTTTTTGTCACCCCGGAGCGCAGCGACGCAGAAAAGGACAACTCGGGTTGTCCTGGCATCGCAGATCGCACTTACACCCTTTAGGGTGTATAGAAGTGCGCCCTTATTAAAATAAGGGAAATATGGATGTGTCTTGGCGGATGCTTGCAGTCCTTCATTATTGCTTTATAATATATGTGGATATTCATACAATTCCCAAGCTTTCTATAGGAGTCTGGATAGTTGAGGACAATAAAATAGAAGATATTGAAGAGTATTATGGTAATTCAGATAACAAACTGAGCTTTGTAGAAAACGAATTTGGCGAGTTTGATTATAGTTTTAATTATGATAAAGATACATTAGAAATGATATCATATGAAGAGTTTTCAAGGAGAAGAAAGCAAGAATGAGCAGAACATACACCAGAACTCAGCAGGAACATAGGATATATGATTACGAGTTAGACAAGCTATCCGCAAATAAGCTGTCCCCGGGGATCAAAGTTGTATGGTAAGCGCTTACGTTACGCCTATCATGCGTCTCATGACATCGTCGGTATATCCGTAACTGTCGTCATCAGCAAGATCCGGAGACAGCACCTGTGGGGATAATGGTGTCAGAAAAAAACTCTCAAGACTAACCACAACAGTCTTGAGAGTTTTTTATACCAACACCAAC
>ONTX01000235.1 GCA_900320825.1 uncultured Lachnospiraceae bacterium
CCCGAAAATCCCGCTCCTTTTTATTGCTTTATTATCTTTGACGGATGAACCCAATTATCTAACCCCACATCATGTATGATACGCCGGATGCTATCCTTACGAAAAACAGTATCCCGCAATATGCATGGTATATAAGCACGGCTCCGCAAAAAGCAGTGCAGATCCTCTTTATTGTAAGTTCCCTGCTTTTTTCAGCCTTCGATAAAAATACATCCTTCACATCCCTGCACCAATATATCAGGGATACTCCGAAAATAAGGATTATGGTGAATGCATATCCCCAGCTGAAGTTTGCATCCATATTTCTTGCTCCCTCTTCGCTGAAAAGAAAATACTGCAAAAAACCGGTTCCTGCCGCTATCCATGCAAAAAGGAGCACAGGGTCTTTCTTTAGTTTTCCGATATTCATCACAAGAACCATAAGGGGAAATGCAATGGAAAGGATGCATACGGGAATCAGATATCCCGTGTGAACACTCATGGCTCTTCCCGGTGCTATTGAAATGCGGTTATCCCCTGCATTTGCAGAATAAAGTGCCGAGTTTTGGAAATACATCACAAAAAACGACGGGATGACTGAAGAAGCAAACAGAAGCAGCCTTGAAAGAGGCGCCTTCTTTTTTACTATGTCAGCTATAAGGAAAACGAGCATCGCAGGTGAAACGGCAAGAAAGAAATTTGGTTTTGCCGCAGTTGTAAGAGTCATGACTATCAGGAAGTAAAGATATGACTCTGCAGTCAGTTCCTTAGCTATATTCCTTTCAAGTCTTACATAAATGTAAATGACCAAAAGCCCCATCCACTTCATCAAAAGATATGTGGAATTGTGCCATATGGATGAAGTGTGCATTCCCATGTATCGTCCGTCAGACAGCCCCCTTATATAACATGGCATCAGCAGATTAAGAATGAGAGAAGCAAAAAGGGCCGCACCTTTATCCCATTTCCTTCCGTAATATTCCGTGATTTCTTCAAGGAGATAGTATGAAAAGACAACGGATAACAGCGCGAAGCCTCCCAGTATATAAGGAACCGCTCCCATGCAGTCCAGCATTGATAATGAAATGAACATAATCGAAATAAGAGAATAGACCAGACCCTCATCCACGGCAAGAGATATATGGGCAGGAAGGTCCGACTCATAAACGGATCCCGACTCCCATCCCATGAATCTGTAATACATATATATGCATGCCACCGTGTATGCTGCTACGGCTGCGATGGAAAACACTCTTAAGCTTATCCGGAAGATTTTGTTATCAGACATAGAAGTAACCTCCGGAATACAGCATCACAAAAAACATGATCCCGCATACAAGATGCCATACATAAACAGCCCATTCGAAAACAAGCAGGAAAATATTCTGTTTTTTCTTCACGGTATTTTCAATAAGAAGCATAAGTCCCGATATGAAAACAAAAAAGATACCGTACATATATCCCCATGCAAAATTGCAGTGGACAAAACGATCTCCCTTTTCATAAAGGATCAGAAACTCCAAAAATCCAGCCATCATCACCTCCCACGAGAGCAGAAAAACGTGATGATCTTTGAACCTCTTAAGATTAAGCAGCATCACCACACCGGGAAAAGCATTGGCAAGCATAATGGCAAGTATGATATTGTCCGTGTAAACTCCCCAGGACTTACCTATCTCAAATCCGATTCCCGCATTTTCCCCGGCATGGGATGAAGCACCGAACACACCGCCGAACTGGATCAGAAGTGTTATAAATGTGGGAACGGCTGTGGCAAAGAGCATTAAAAACTCTTTCCATTTTTTCCCTTTTGAAATGATGAGCCTTACAACCATATGGACGCCTGCTGCCGAGATCAGCACCCGTGTAAAACTGGGGTTTGTAAGAGTGGCAAGCAGAAGGAATACGGAAAAAACAATATATTCATTTTTGTCTGCGTGATCTTCGTAATAGGAAAGAATATGTGCAAAAAGGAAAAACGATACTATGGCAAAGCCCCTTGCCGCGAGATACGTCTGATTATAGTACGGATTTGGTGAGAACACTCCCAGGTTCTTCAGGTATATTCCCGGAAGATATACTCCCTCGGGAGGATAGAGCATCGAAACAAAAAATACGGAATACACCGCAATGAGGATGAATCCTTCAAAGGCCCTGCGGTTTTTGTTTTTTTCGGGAACGATACCCGCAAGTGCTTTCAGCATGAAATATGACAAAAATGCGGGTGACAGAGAATTAAGCAAAGTTGCCGAAAGAGCGGCACCCATATTTACATTTGAAAAAAGCGCAAAAAATCTGCCAAGAAGAAAATAGACGGGATAAGGAAAATCAAATCCGCTGTCTATCCCGCGCATTTCAAGAAGATATGCATCAACATCGGATCCGTAAACAAGATACTCCGTGTGAAAAGCCTGATTCCTGAACAAAACAAACATAAGGAAGGTATAAGATGCCAGGAGCATCCAGTACGCCACACGTGTATACTTACCAATCCTAAGCTTTTCTATCTTCATTCCTACTTCAGAATCTCTCGAATCTTTTCATCATCACTTTCTTCCAGGACCACACCGCACAATTGCCTGCAGCTTGAAAGAGTAAGTTTTGATATCGCCGTCTTAACTTCGTAAACACAGGAAGGTGCAACGGAAAACGATCTTATTCCGGCTCCGATAAAGAAAGGAAGAACATCGGTCTGAGCCGCTGCTTCTCCGCAGACCGTTACAGGTATGCCGTATTTTGCGGCACTTTCGCATACCATCTTAACCGCTCTTAAAACGGGATTCTGATAAATGCTGCACAGTCCCGATACGGCAGAATTGCCTCTGTCAGCACACATGATGTACTGGGACAGATCGTTGGTTCCGATGGAGAAGAAATTCACTTCCTTTGCGATCATCTCGGCACACATGACTGCTGCGGGAGTTTCAATCATACAGCCTATCCTGATATTTTTATCATAGGCGATCCTTCTTTTGTTCAGGTCCTCCATGCATGCGGCAAGAAGCTGCTTTACGGCCTTTATCTCCCCCACACTTGTGACCATGGGAAGCAGGATGCTTATATTTCGTCCGTGGGATGCCCGAAGCAGAGCGGTAAGCTGGCATTTGAAGAGTTTCTCATCGTCAAGCAACACCCTTATACCGCGTATTCCAAGGGCAGGGTTATCTTCGGATTCTTTATTTCTGAGAGACTTCGGCAACTCGTCTCCGTACATTCCGTATGTCTTGTCTCCTCCTATATCAAGGACTCTTATGACCGCATTTTTCCCGGGGAAGGAATCTGCGATCTTCGCATAGATCGCTGCCTGTATCTCCTCTGAAGGAACTCCGTTTTTCTGTGCAAAAAGGATCTCAGTTCTTACAAGCCCTGCACCGTCTGAAAGCCTGATGTGTTCCGGCAGATCGTCCGTTCCCAGATTACAGAGAACTTCTATCTTCTCCCCGTCAGATGTTGTACTTGGAAGGCTTTTTCCGTCAGGGATCCTTGCCAGAGTTTTTTCAACTTCATACTCTTTGAGTTTTCGCTGATACCAGTCTCTTTCCACTCCGGCAGGAGCTACAATGAACTGTCCGGTCTCACCGTCAACTATTCCCTCCTGGCCGTCCTCAAGGCCGGTGATATCAAGCTCCGCTCCGAGAACAGCCACTATACCCATGGATCTTAATATTACGGCAGCATGGGAAGATGCGGTTCCCGTAGTAAGAACTACAGCTTTAATCGGCGAATTCTTAAGCCCTATTATCTGGGCAACACTTAATGTATCGGATACAAGTATGTTTCCGACAAAACCGGTTTCGGCATCGGCTACGCCTTCTTCACCGGATCCTTCCATGGCACTTATGATACCGTTTTTCACCTCAAGAAGATCGTTACTTCTTTCCGCAAAGATCTTGTCCCCGGATTCCTGCAGCTTTTCCGAATATTTTTTACACGCCTTATCAACAGCAGTCTCAGCCTTCATTCCGGCTTCGATCCCGGCAATGACCTCATCGGAAAAAACGGCATCCCTTGCGATCATGATCTGGGCTCTGACAATATCCGACGCATCTTTTCCCGGTGCATTATGTGCGATCTTTTTCATGCGGGATTCATATTCAAGAAGCGCGTCAAAAAAACGCATCCTCTCTTCATCGACATCGATCCTGTCAGAACCGTCATGTCTTTCAAGCGTTGCAGTACCCTTTGATATGTAGCCGATGACAACACCCTTTTGTACCGGAATCCCCTGATATCTCATATTTTATACCTTGTCAAACACCTTCATTATCTCATCATATGAAGGAAGTTTGCCCTCAAATACTGCCGCGCTTCCCGCAGCCACCCCAAGTTTCAGCGCATAGTCGTAATCATGCTCATCAAGAAAGCCCTTGATAAATCCGGCGGTCATGGAATCTCCTGCGCCGAATGCTCCGAGAGGCTTTCCGGAAGGAGCCTTGCATTTGTGAACACCGCCGTCCTTGTCCACAAGAATCGCTCCATCCGCACCCATGGATACAATGACATTTCTTGCCCCGGCTTTTTTCAGCTTTTCAGCTTCCGCAATAATGTCATCTGTCCCGGTCAGCTCCTTACCTGCTACCTGACACAGTTCTTCAAGATTGGGCTTTACCAAAAAGGGCTTAAACTTAAGAGCTTTCCTAAGTCTGTCCCCCGTCATATCAACCACAACCTTTACCCCTTCGGGTACAGCCGAAAGTATGCTTTCCAGAGTATCTTCAGGAGATGTGGAAGGCATGCTTCCCGCCAGAACAAGAATATCCCCTTCCTCCAGTCTTTCGATCCTGTCACAAAGATCATGAACCGAATCATTCTCAACCACGGGACCGGCTGCATTCAGTTCAGTCTCCTCATATCCCTTTTTACCTTTTACATCCGCAGGGATCCTGATCTTTACATTGATCCTGCTCATTCCGTTTTTATAAGGGAGCATGATAAATCCTGTCCTGATACCTATGGCTCTCAAAGTTCCCTCTATTTCATCTCCCGTGGTTCCGGCTATGAAACCAAGAGCCTTGCTGGGAACATCAAGATTCTTAAGAACTATGGAAACATTTATTCCCTTTCCTCCGGCACGAAGTTCCTCTTTCTCCGACCTGTTGGTACCTCCGTTTTTAAGACCTGACTTGGGATACATCACATAGTCAAGTGAAGGATTAAGTGTAAGTGTATAGACCATTTTATTTATTTCCTCCTGGGTCCCAACATGCTGAAGAACAGCAGCATGGGGAATAATTCAAGCCTTCCGGCCAGCATATCAAAGATAAGTATGACTTTTGAAAAATCGGAAAAGAATCCGTAATTGCATGTAGGTCCGACCATGGAGAGACCGGGGCCTATATTGTTAATGGTTGCGGCAACCGCGGTAAAACCGGTGGTGAAATCATAATTCTCAACACTTATCAGAAGAAGTGAAATGAAAAAGATCACAAAATAGATGGATATAAATACATTGGTGGATCTCATTACAGGCTCTTTTACGGTTCCGCCATCCATCCGGAGAAGCCTTACTTCCCTGGGATGCTTTAGGACGGAAAGTTCGTTCCTGAACTGCTTCATAAGGAGCACTATCCTGTATACCTTGATGCCGCCCGCTGTAGATCCCGAACATCCTCCTATCATCATCAGTATGATAAGTATGGTCCGGGAAAGTTCCGGCCACACATCAAAATCCGCCGTTGAAAATCCCGTGGTGGTAATTATGGAACACACCTGGAAAAACGAATGATGGATGGCATGAAAGATATCTCCGTAGATGCCTTTTATGTTAAATGCGATCACTACTGTCGATGCAACGATGATCCCAATATAATACTTGACCTCTTCGATACGGAATGCATCTTTCGTCTTGCCGGACAAAAGCAGAAAGTAGAAAGTGTAATTGATGCCGCTGGCAGCCATAAAAAACGAAATGACTGTCTGCTGTGCTATGGTATAGGATCCGCAGGAGGAATTGAGTATTCCGAATCCTCCCGTTCCCACGCTTCCGAAAGTAATCACAAGGGATGTAAAAAGATCGGTCCCCGTTATGAGAAGGGAAATGATCTCCGCTATGGTGATCCCGAAA
>ONTX01000479.1 GCA_900320825.1 uncultured Lachnospiraceae bacterium
GTATCATGCAGAAGAATATCCGGGATAACTTCACCGGGTTCGCCGTCAACAAGCACCGTGAAAATATTTCTTTTCTGATGATACTTAAGGAATGTCTCTATCTCCTTACGTACCCAGATTGATTCGGAGGTTCTTTCCGAACAGATAACGATAAGGTGGTCTGATTCTTCAAGAGCCTTTTCGATATTCTCATTAAGGTCACTGGTAATAGGCAGCTCTTCCTTATCTCTGAATATTCTCTCGAATCTCTTCACCCCGGTTTTTTTCTGTATGTCTCCGGGTATCTTAAATCTCTCGAGACGTGTTTGTATCTCAGATGCTATCGCCGAATCTTTCTCTGAATGTCTGTATGAAATAAAAGCATTGTATTTCTTGTCCATATACCGCTCCCGTGAACAGACGGATAAAATTTCCGTCCGAAAAACGATTTAAAACCATCAGTTATAACTATGCGCAAATCATAACAGATCCGTATGGTTTATGCATTTTCCCGTCATTACCATTTTAAATGCGCAGAAGGGTTTCTGCAACCTTTCTGACCATGCAAACAATCAAAAGGAGGAGAAAAAATGCAGAAGACCATGGACAAAAATGAAAGAGCAAAGACAAAAGAAATGAGGATGGATACGGTCAAAAGAATACGTACCATCGCCGAACGCATCGACAAATGCCGGAAAAGCAGCACTTACGGATACTGGTCCGGAGAGTACTACGTGGATCTGGGAAAAAGAGTACGCAAGGAGAGGACATCCCTGAAACTTTCCCAGGAAGAACTCGGCATGCTATGGGGTGTGACTCAGGCAGAAGTTTCCAACATAGAACTGGGCAACAGAAAAATCTCCGTTGAACAGTTATTTCTTCTTAAAATGCTGGAGCCCTCTCTTGACCTGAACATATTGATGGGCTCTTACCTGACAGAGAGTAACAGACTATATGAAGAATTACGGCTTCTTACAAGAAGCCTTTCTCCCGAATGCATTATTTCAGCGGCAAAGCTTATAGAGCAGATCAGGAATTCCGGTTCCGGTATCTATTAAGGAGGCCGGAATGAACAATGAAATCTCCGAAAGCCTGTGCTTTACCGCAAGTTATGCAAAAAATGTAAAAGAGGAAAAATTTACCGGATTCGTCACAAGGAAAAGCTACGGAATGATCCTGACCCTTTGTTTTTATACAATGCAGGATAACAAAGCACTGGCAATACCCGTCAGCAGAGAAGAGGCATCAAAATGGAACAGCTCAGTTCCCGAAATGTTCGATCTGGCAAGAGACAACTCCCCGGGATTTTTCAAAGTGAGTGTGTACGATCTGATAAACCGGGAATATGCCGATATGGACTGGAACAAGGACGGAACATATGACTTTGAACCTCAGGATATATCAGTTGCCGCAGAAAATCACCTGACATATGACAAATGCGACAGATTCGGTATCAGATACAGACTTCGTTTTTCTCAGATTATAGGTTATGCCCCGCTCTTTTTCCCGAATCTCATGAAAAGGATCTCAATGACATCAAAAAGCGACCCGGTCATACTTATGAACTCCCCGGGCGAAATGCTGGTATTGGAAGGAGAAAATGCCCCGGCTAGCGCAAAAAAATACATAAAAGCAAGATACCCCGAATCTAAGGGATCCAAAAGCGGAATACTTGTTTACAGGTATCATAAGAAAAACCGCGTGCTTCAGGACATGTCAACATCACCTTCCCTTTCCTCAAAGGAAAACAAAGACGCCCATATCCCTGCAGGAAGCGTACACAGCGCCTGGGGAAATATTCCATTACGAAGTGATATGTATGAATGGAGAAACAGGAAAGACACGGAAATAACAGACAGCAAAAAAGACTTCCCGCCATAAAGCGGGAAGTCCTCTTATAAAACGATAAGACATAAAAGTTATACTATGTTTCTGATGCTGTCACAGATCCTCTTTGCAGCTGCGGGATTATTCATTGTATAAATGTGAACACCGTCGCAGCCTGCCGCTATCAGATCGATTATCTGGGATACGGCATAGCAGAGACCGGCATCGAAAAGTGCATCTTTATTATCTTCATATCTGTCGATGATCCTTTTAAATCTGTCCGGGAGTTTCGCACCACAGGTCGTGACCATTCTCTTGATGGTCTTAGCGGAAAGACAGGGCATGATCCCGGGAGTGATGGGAACCTCGATTCCGGCAATCCTCGCGTCCTCCACGAAGGAAAAGAAATCATCATTATCAAAGAAAAGCTGGCTCAAAAGAACCTCAGCTCCGGCATCAACCTTTTTTCTGAGATTTACCATCTCGCTGATCCTGTTTTCTGAATCCGGATGATTTTCGGGATAACAAGCTCCGGCAATACAAAAATCCGTCTTAGGTCTTATATATGAAATAAGATCGGAAGCATGCATAAAAACTCCCTTGGAAGGGGCATTGGGATTGACATCTCCGCGAAGGGCAAGGATATTTTCTATTCCGGCATCCGAAAGCTGTCTGGAAAATTCGTCAATCTCCTGCTTGTCATAACAAAGACATGTAAGGTGCGCAACCGCCTCCGTATGGTACTTTTCACGGATCTTGTTACAGATGGCGATGGTCTTGTTGTTATTGGAACTTCCTCCCGCACCGAATGTCACGCTGATATAATCCGGCTTAAGATCACAGAGGACTTCCAGCGTAGCATCGATATTGTCAAGTTCGTCCTGTGCCTTGGGAGGAAATATCTCAAAAGACAATACTCTGTCCTTATTATTATAGATTTCTGTAAGTTTCATAACGCATTCCTTTCGATCATACTTTTTATTTATGTCTTATAACTTCAAATCGTTCCAGACGGTAATTGTCGCTTTCACGTATTCCGCCCTTCCTCATAGCTATGGATATCTGTTCTTCCACTGTATCAACTCCTTCAAGATCCGGAAGCAGAAGTCCTCTCTTTGATCCGCAGCTGACGATGACTCCGTATCTTTTTACATCAAGTTCATCAGGCGATGCAATGGGCTCCGGAGATGTGAGAACATCCACATTTATCTCAAGGTAAGGAAGTTCGGATCTGTCTATGGGATCGAACCTGGGATCGTTTGTCGAAGCACTTACGGCATTTTGCACGATCTCTTCCATAACACTTGAAGATGTGGGCAGGATCGTTCCTATGCATCCGCGAAGAGATCCGTGTTCATGTATCGATACAAACACCCCGGCTCTGCGCCCGGTCAGTTCCGATAATTCTTCATCCGTAAGAAGAGAAGTAAGTTCATCTGTCTTGGGCGTCCTGCCGGTCTTAATATACCGGTCGATGGTTTTTCTTGCCACCTTGACGTATCCGTCGCATTTTTCGTAATTCGAATTCAGCCTCTCACTTTCTTTCTTAAGAAAAATGTCCAGAAATCTCCTGTCGTCACTGACTGCTGCTTTTTCATCAGGACCCTTTTCCGGATAGAAACTGCAGATGCCGTATCCGACACCCGTCACATCTTCATGTGAAAAAACAGAAGCCTTTACCTTACATCCATCCAGTGCGCCTGCCATCATCACAAAGGATCTGTGTCCGCATTCCGCAGCTTTTTCACAGAAGCTCTCATCAAATTCCAGCATCTCACCGAATGCGGCTCTTGATGCAGTGTCCATTATCCTGGCATCGTACTCAGGGCCTTCCTTCGCAAAACCATACGGACCGTAATCCTGAAGCTTATGGGACAGATCTCCGCTTGCGACATAAACGCATCTTCTCCCCAGTTCATCAACGGACTTTTTTATTATCATCCCAAGTTCATAATGGGTGGGAAGATCAAGTCCCGAAAGCCCGATCCTTACTATGCGGAAATCACTGTATTTTTGTCTGATAAAATAAAGGGGAACCATGGTTCCGTGGTCAAGCCCCGGTTTTTTCTCTCCTTTAGTACCTGCGGGAAGATCTGTCTTATCCGCATTTTTCTCTATAAGGCTGACAAGTTCAGTGTCGTATTCTTCCTTAAAAGATACTCCCGGTGCTCCGAACTCGCCAAAACTGCCGGAAGCTTTTTTTCCGGGAGAAATATGGAAATAATCGTAATACATTACGGAATGAGGACTTGAAATAATGATGGTATCCGGCTTTATGGATGCGATCTCCTCGGCAACGCGGACATATGAATCTATGGTTTTTTGTACCTGTTTTTCGCTTCCCTTTCCTACCGCAGGAACTATCATGGGAGGATGGGGTACCATAAAAGCCGCTTCTATAGCCATATTGCAGACTCCTTATAAGTCACACTTCCTTATTTATCCAGTATCTCCTCAAGTTTAAGGACCTCGAATCCTTCAGCCTTACCTTTGAGTTTTACAGTTCCGCCAAGAGAGGTGCAGCGGATCCTGCCTTCAAGTGCATCCGCAACCACACGGCTGATATATACGCATCCGCCGGGGGCGTTGGCTTCAAGACGTGCTGCGGTATTGACCGTATCACCTATTGCGGTATAGTCCATATGTCTCTCGGCACCCATATTACCCACGACAGCGGGACCGAAATGCACTCCCACTCCGACTCTTAATTCCTCACCGATCTCTTCTTTAAGTTCATCCGAAACCCTGGCGGCGCCTTCAACGATCCCCTGTGCGGTTTTAACCGCATTAAAGATCGCATCCTCCTGAGGAAGCGGTGCTCCCCAGAATGCCATCATGGCATCCCCCACGAATTTATCCAGAGTTCCCTTGTTGTCCTCAACACATCCGCTGGCCATTGTAAGATAACGGTTTAATATGAAGACAACCTTCTCGGGATCCAGTCTTTCCGACATTGTGGTAAATCCTCTGACATCAACAAAAAGAACCGCAATATCACAAAGTCTGCCTCCCAGGGAAAGGGAATCGGTTCCCTCTTTTAATATCTCTCTTACGATCTCGGGAGCAACATATCTTTCAAATGTGTTTGTTATCTGTCTTCTTTCCTTAGCGGCGGATACATAATGGAAGGCAACGGAAACCACATATCCCGCAAAAACTCCCACCGGTATCCACAAAGGATGGACGATAATGCCTTTATCGTAGATCTTTATCGCAAAAAACAGCCATACCAGCACCGCACCTATACCGAGGATGGTTGAAGGCAGGATCTTTTTTGAAAAGAAAAAGATATATAAGAGAAAAAGTACCGCAAACATTATCATGTACTGAAGATTGTTGGGAATCTCCCTGCGGTAGTTTGCACTCAGAAACTGCTGTGTCTCATTTGCCTGAAACTCAACACCGTACATGGCATTGGAGCGGTCTATGGGTGTGAAGTACGCATCCTGAAGTCCCGCCGCATAGGGGCCGATAAAAACGATCTTATCTTCGTAATAACTCGGGGGTATCTTTCCTTCATACAGATCAAGGAATGACTGGTCATAATAGTCCCCTGACTCTCCTGTAAAGGTTACATAGAATTGTCCGCGGTCATTGGTCTCCGGAGGAACAAAAGGCTTGCCAAGCTTCCTGCAATAAAGTTCCACCGCCATATAAGGCATGGAATACACCCTGTCATCAGGATCGATATACATTATACCGTGACGCATGATACCGTCTGTATCATACATGGCATTTATATGTCCCTGGGACGTTACTTCTTTTAATGCATCATAAGGTTCCTCATAAAGCACTATGCGGTAATCATCCCACTCCGCGGATCCGTCCTCTGCCTTAAACCATCCCGAAGAAAATGATGCTGCCGTTGCGGTAACCACGCATCCCAGTTCTTCGGCAGCATCTGCAAGTCTTGCATCAGCGGCAGGGTCGGTTTCTCCGGAATACAGAGTATCTATTGCAACCGCAGCAGGTCTCCTCTCGGGATCCGATGCCAGATTCTCAAGAGCCTGGGCCATGACATTTCTGTCCCATGTGTTATA
>ONTX01000236.1 GCA_900320825.1 uncultured Lachnospiraceae bacterium
CTGCCATCTTCGTCCAGAAAAGCCACCTTTACGGTGGTGGAGCCTATGTCTATACCGAGCCTTGCACTGCCTGCGGTAGAGTTATTGTTGTTTAATGCTTCTGCCATTTGAAAACCTCAGATCCGGAAATATTATTTCTTAATAAATGTAAAAAAATGCATACCTTGACAATTATAGTGGGAAGTTGCCTTAAAAGCAACTGTTTATGAGCTATTAAGATTTGTTTAACCCAAACCTGTCCGCCTTGTTTTGAAAGGGTAAAAATGGTAAACTTATACAGGATTTTTGGTTTTTTTAAGGAGATTTTTGTCTTGAGTAATTTTGAAAACAGATTTCGCAAGTATGTCGTTCCGAACCTGACCATGTGGCTGATAATCGGATATGCCATAGGATATGTCATACAGATGGTCAACGACTCGTTTTTATATTATCTGGCTCTTGACCCATATAAGATCCTTCACGGACAGGTCTGGAGACTGGTCACATGGCTGATAATCCCGCCGAACGAAAATAATATCCTTTTTGTGCTGCTTATGCTGTTTTGCTGTTATTCCATAGGCACGATCCTGGAGAGGACATGGGGAACCTACAGGTACAACCTGTTTATTTTCACCGGTGTGTTTCTCACGATACTGTTTTCCTTCGCCTATCTTGCTTTTCTGTATCTGACGGAAGGAACTGCGGTTGTTGATATGTACGAACAGGCCGGGTATATGCTCAGCGGCTATGTCTGGTTTGCCTTCAGTACATACTATATCAACATGTCCATCTATCTGGTCTTTGCAATGACATACCCCAATGATGTTGTAAGGCTGTATTTTCTCATCCCCATCAAGATGAAATGGCTGGGGATCGCCGACGTTATCTACATGGCGTATATGCTCATAGTTGGAGGACCCTACACCAGATTTGCGGTACTCGCGGCAGTGGTAAACTGTCTGATCTTCTATCTGGCCAATATCAAGGGAATAGCGTTATCTCCCAAGCAGATAAAGAGGCATAACCAGTTCAACAGGAGCTACCGTGCGGGGCAGAATGCGGGATATAAGCAGCAGGGATTCCAGGCCGGTGGACAGACCCAGAAGATGGCAAGACATAAATGTGCGATCTGCGGGAAGACCGATCTTACCGATCCCGATATGACCTTCAGGTACTGCTCAAAATGTAACGGCAATTATGAATACTGCCAGGTTCACCTGTTCCAGCACTCCCATGTAAGATAAATGTATGGATGCAGGCATCATCTGCGTATTCTCTGCACAGTCTGACCGCCATCTGCGGTCCGGTCATAACAGTAAACAGGATCATAAAATGGATAGAGAAGTACTTTTTGGAAAAACACTTGAGGAATTAAGGCGAAAAGCTGCTCTGCAGGGCGGTTTTATTGATAAGAACGATATACTTGACGCTCTTAAGCCTCTTGAGCTTGATGAGGAAAAGACCGGAATGGTCTTCGATTATCTGAAAGGGCGCGGTATAAGATGGGAGATAGAACTTGCATCGTCCGGTATTTCGGCTTCGGAGATCTCCGACGAAGGCGGAGTGACCCTGTCGGATACGGAGGCTGTTCTTTCGGAATTTGCACTGGATGAAACTGATACCGACTATCTCAGGATGTATCTTGACGAGCTTGAGGAACTTAAGGACTACACTGACGGCGAAAAGAGGGCATTTACCATTTCAGCGATGGCAGGTGATAAGAATGCACAGAATATGCTGGTTGAATGCTATCTGAAGGACATAGCCCAGATGGCCCGCATATATACTGGACAGGGAGTTTATCTCGAAGATCTTATCGGCGAAGGAAATGCAGCTCTG
Source organism: uncultured Lachnospiraceae bacterium (assembly GCA_900320825.1). Classification (GTDB taxonomy): domain Bacteria; phylum Bacillota; class Clostridia; order Lachnospirales; family Lachnospiraceae; genus AC2028. The sequence goes on from ONTX01000236.1 coordinate 1,819, forward strand.
TGCAGGGGTGTGGGTATCCTGGATTCCCAGGAAAAGCCGGAGGACTGTGAAGGATTTCTCATGAAGCTTGCCATGGATTCCATGGAAGAGCTTATAGGAGAAGCTGCCACCGAGGATTCCACATCGGATAAGATCCTTAAGAAGACAAACAGTGTTTATGACAAGGCTATGGAACTGGCCGAGTCCCTGGAGAGAAAGGTCACAGTGAAGGAAGTTGCGGAATTTGCGGGCATCTCCGAGAAGTCCGTAAGGGAAGCAATGGAGATAAGCGGATACAGGATCGAAGTGATCGAGGATGACCGGGCACAATGAAGAAACAGGTATACGAAGATTATAAATACTTCATGCAGGATGCCGGATCATTTTATGTGGGAAGCAGATATACCCTCAAAGAGATAACCCTGTGCGATGACATATTATTTAAATTCCGGAAGGTTGTGGCTGAGAGTATCATCCCATCATTCGATCCCGAGGATAAGCTTGAGACCGTACTGTATTATCTGAAGCCGGATGATTTTGTGCTTCAGGTCTTAAAACAGATGGGAGCCGAGGTAAGGCTCAGCATAAAAAAGAAAAAAAAGCATCTCTTCGGAGGTGAAGAAGAGGTCTATTCCACCGAATACATGAAGATCACCGAACTTGCAAAAATGAGTGTCAGCGAGAAGGAAGAGCGGGGGATA
>ONTX01000237.1 GCA_900320825.1 uncultured Lachnospiraceae bacterium
GCCTGTGAAAGCTTAGCAAGAGCTCCCAGGTCACCTGCGTGAAGTTCGGGAACTTCAATGGGCTTGTTACCCTGAAGGATGTAAAGTCTTCCAATCTTCTCTTCAACATCCTTATCGATATTGTAGATAAGGTCATCTGTCTTAAGAACGCCGGAATTAACCTTGATAAGGCTGTACTTTCCGATGAAGGGATCTACGATGGTCTTCCATACGTATGCACTCTTTGCTTTGGAGAAATCGTAATCGCAGTTATAGATCTCACCGGTCTTGGTTGCGATACCTGCAACATGTCTTACATCGGGTCCGGGGAAATACTTGATGATATCATCGATAAGAGCATATGCACCCTTACAGGTTATGGATGAACCCATGGTTACGGGTACGATGCTTCCGTCACAGATAGTTGCTCTGAGTGCTGCTCTGATCTCTGCATCGGAGAACTTCTCCCCTGCAAAGTATCTGTCCATCATCTCTTCGGAAGTCTCTGCTACAGCTTCCATGAGAGTCTCTCTGTACTGCTCAAGGTAGGGCTGGTTGTAATCGGGAACATCACAGGGAACTACTTCTTTTCCCTGCCACATCTGGCCCTGCTCGGAAACGACATTAACGTATCCCACAAGTTCCTCATCTTTTCTGATGGGAAGGTGGAAAGGAGCGATCTTCTTTCCGTAAAGAGCGGTCAGATCTTCAACAACCTGACGATAGGATGCGTTATCAACATCCATATTGGAAACATATATGATCCTGGGAAGCTTATACTTTTCGCAAAGATCCCATGCTTTCTTTGTTCCTACTTCTACTCCGCTTCTTCCGTTTACAACGATGATTGCAGCACCGGCTGCGGAAACAGCCTCTTCAACCTCGCCTACGAAGTCAAAATATCCCGGAGTGTCGATAATGTTTATCTTTACATCATCCCATTCTACGGGGATAACGCTTGCTGAAATGGAAAAACCCCTTTTCTGCTCTTCCTTGCTATAGTCGCTTAAGGTATTGCCGTCAGCAACGGTACCCATACGTGAGGTAAGTCCGGTAATATAACCGAAGCTCTCTGCGAGAGTGGTCTTTCCGCTTCCTCCATGGCCGAGAAGAACAACGTTACGAATCTTGTCTGTCGTGTAAACTTTCATGAGGACCTCCTGGAAAATATATTTGTGCAAATTTTACAAATATTCTGAAAATTTCTAAAATCGCACATACATATTTTACAGTAAAACGCTTTCTGTCGCAATATATAACTTAAAAAAATTAGGACTTAGTTTCGCTGTTTATGAATTCATATAATGAAACACTTGCACAATAAAAAGAGCTGCGTGTTTCATTATATGAATTCACACACAGCTCTTAACTAACATATTAAAATATAAAAACTCGCAGCTCTTTTAGCGAAAGTTTTTATATATATGCTACTTCGTATCTAATTTTATTAAATCCCGTGTAAAGTATATCCCTTGTTTTTGAGTATCTCTGCCGCTTTTTCTTTGGATTCGGGATCCCAGAAGCCGACTGTGAGATCTCCTCCGATATATTCACGGTTATGCTGGATTCCGATATTTTTAAGATTGATGCCGCTCACCGCAAGGATAATTGCGATGGATGCGATTGCTCCGGGTTCATCCTTGATCTCTATGGTAAACTTATGTGAATCCTTGATGGGACCTGCACTTAAGGTATTAAACGAGTTACGGTAAGTTCCCGCATCATCAAAAAGATCTGCGATAAATGCTCCGTCACATTCATCCACTTTTTCCCTGATGAGTATCAGACGATCTATAAGATCTCCGAGATATTCGGATATATTGAGTTCATTGGAAAGGCATATCTCCTTCCACATTTCGGGAGACGAGGATGCTATACGGGTGATGTCTTTGAAACCTCCCGCAGCAACACGTTTCATTGAACCGTCTTCAAAGTCATTGTTTTTAACAAGTTCGACAAGTGCCGCAGCAGCAAGATGAGGAATGTGGCTGATTCCCGCTACGATCCTGTCATGCTTATCGGCGTCCATGATAATGGGAATGGCCCCTACTGATAAAGCTATATCTTTTAATACTTCAGCCTTTTTATCCCCCTCTTCAAAAGGAGTGATGATGTAATAAGCATTTTTGTAGAGATCCTTATTGGATGCGATATATCCCGTCCTTTCGGAACCCGCCATGGGATGACCTCCCACAAAGTTATCCTTAAGTCCGGCATTTTCCGCGGCGTTCATAATACCGCCTTTAACGCTTCCAACGTCGGTAAGAATGGTATCCTTACCGATGAACTTAGACATATCAGAAAGAAGCTCGGTATTTTTGATAACAGGCAGGCAAAGAAAAACAACGTCGCATTCCTTGAAGCCTTCACCTATTTCATTCAAAGGCTCGTCAACAACGCCGTCTTTTACAGCTTCATCAAGAGAAGCCCTGCTTCTGTTATATGCAATTATCTTGCATTCAGGATCGGAGGCTTTAAGAGCTCTTGCCAGAGATCCTCCTATGAGTCCGAGTCCTACGAATCCGTACTTTTTCATTGTTTTTATTCCGATCAAAAATTATATAGAGCAGCCATACAAATATGGCGCAACCGATGGTATCCAGTACCACATCCCAGAATGACGCATATCTACCGGGGACAAAATACTGATGATACTCGTCACATGCTGCAAGGATCATCACAAAGAAAACATTTGAAATATAGAAAACCTTAAGTCCGCGTTTATCCCGAAGTTTCCTGAGAGCCGCGGCAAGGGGCATGTATGATCCGCAAAAAAATCCGCCAAGAAAAGCATATTCCGTAAAATGTGCAAGTTTCCGCAAAGGATGTTCAAAGTAATTTGCAAGTGACATTACATCGCTTACGGAATGCTCTTTCTTAAAAGACAGAAAAAAACCTGCAATGCTCTTTGCGATACTCATACTCAGACCGCCGGATGAATCGGCATCCTGGGCCGAGAATCTGCATACTACAAGAAAATAAAACAGAAGTCCGCATACGGGAGAAACATTGCAGATTATTTTTTTATATATTTTCGCATCTTTATATGCTGAAAAATAATTTTTCACTACTGTTTCATATTGGTGACAGTCTGATAAATACCGATCCTCTGTGCATCCATTTCAGGAAGGCCAACAAAGAGAGAACCGTAAAAATATGTGTCACCCCTTTTTTCAATCCTTACGATCTCGAGAAATGTATGAAGAACTTCCTTGGTCCAGATCTCGAGAAAGCTTTCATAGATGGCACCGATCTCAAGAGTCTTGGAGCAGGTAAAGCCCACACCGCCGATGGATACGTCAGTGATCTCGATATCAACTTCCTCTCCTGCCTCTTCGTTATCAAGACGCTTGATCATAAGTCTTGATTTAAGTTCGGATCTCTGGGTACGTCTTTTTTCTTCCATTTTCATTAACCTCCTAACTAATTAACGGGTTAAAATGTCATCCGAAAAAACATGCATCTCCAAAACTGAAAAATCTGTAACGTTCCTTTACAGCTTCATTATAAGCATTCAGAACATTTTCTCTTCCCGCAAACGCGGAAACAAGCATTATAAGCGTACTTTCGGGAAGGTGAAAATTGGTTATAAGACCGTCCATGATCTTGAATTCATATCCGGGATAAATAAAAATACTGGTCTCTCCGGAACCGGGACGAATCACATAAGTAACGTCACTGCCTTCATCCGTATTTTTTACGCAGCAGCTTTCAACAGTCCTGCAGCTGGTAGTACCGACACAGATTACACGTCCCCCTGTTTTTTTGGTGCTGTTGATGATATCTGCGGCTTCCTCACTGACCTGATACATTTCGGTATGCATCACATGATCTGTGATAACATCCTCCTTAACGGGTCTGAAAGTACCGAGACCCACATGAAGAGTTACATATGCAAGCTTAACTCCCATGTCTTCTATTTTTTTCAAAAGGTCCTGCGTAAAGTGAAGTCCCGCTGTAGGTGCGGCTGCCGATCCGTCATATTTTGCATAGACCGTATTATATCTTGCAGGGTCTGAAAGCTTATGTGTGATATAGGGAGGAAGCGGCATTTCGCCAAGTCTGTCCAGGATTTCTTCGAAGATCCCGTCAAAATGAAATCTTACGATCCTGTTACCGTCCTCGATCACATCAATCACTTCAGCTTTTAAAGTTCCATTTCCGAAATCCAGTATCTGTCCCGGCCTGCAACTTTTTCCGGGTTTTACCAGGGTCTCCCAGTCGGTATCGGAAAGCCTTTTAAGAAGCAGTACTTCAACATGACCGCCGGTCTTATCTCTTACTCCGAGAAGCCTTGCGGGAATGACCTTTGTATTATTGAGAACAAGACAATCCCCGGCTTTTAAATGATTCGTTATATCGGAAAAATGCTCGTGACTTACTTTTCCGGAAAAACGGTCCATTACCATAAGTCTTGATGAAGACCTGTCTGTAAGCGGGTCCTGGGCTATCAGTTCCCGGGGAAGATCATAATAATAATCAGATCTTTTTAATTCAGCCATTACAGGTCCATGCCTTTAGCAAATGAAATGTATCCTCTGTAGGTCTCATAAACATCAGCCTTGGAAGTAGCTTCCCAGGGAGAATGCATATTAAGAACCGCAACGCCGGAGTCTATAACATTCATACCGTAGAGAGCAAGAATGTATGCAATGGTTCCGCCGCCGCCCTGGTCAACCTTACCAAGCTCGGCAAACTGATATGATACATTATCTTTTTCAAATACTTTTCTGATGCTTGCTATATATTCTGCATTTGCATCATTGGATCCGCTCTTTCCGCGGGATCCGGTAAACTTATTAAATACGATTCCTCCGCCAAGGTATGCGGCATTCTTTTTTTCAAATACGGATTCGTAATTGGGATCCACACCTGCGGATACATCGCTGGAAAGCATGCAGCTTCTTGCAAGAGCACGCTTAAGATCTATCTCTGAAGAATATTGTCCGCAAAGGTTCATAACTTCCGCAACGGCATTTTCAAAGAACTTGCTTCTCATTCCGGTAGCACCGACAGATCCGATCTCTTCTTTGTCAACAAGGATGGTACAAACCGTTCTGTCGCAGGCGGGAAGATCAAGCTGTGCCTTGAGAGATGTAAATGCACATACCCTGTCATCCTGGCCATATGAAAGGATCATGCTCCTGTCAAAGCCTGCTTCTCTTGCACGCCCTGCGGGAACAACTTCAAGCTCTGCGGAATAAAAATCCTTCTCATCAAAGTCATACTGTTCTTTTAATATCTTAAGAATGGCAGCCTTAACAGGCTCTTTAGCCTTCTCATCCTTGCCGCTCTTATTCCTTACGTCCTTACCGAGAATGATGGGCTTATTTCCGACGATGATATCAAGATCCTCACCCTCTACTACTTTAGCGCCCTTCTTTTCAAGCTGGTCCTGGGCAAGATGGATAAGAAGATCAGAAACGAAGAATACGGGATCGTCTGCATCCTCACCGATGTTGATCTCAATGGTGGTTCCGTCTGTTTTTACAACCACGCCGTGGATTGCAAGAGGAAGTGCAACATACTGGTACTTCTTGATGCCGCCATAGTAGTGTGTATCAAGAAGAGCAAAATCATCCTTCTCATAAAGGGGATTGGACTTAACATCCATCCTGGGGCTGTCGATATGAGCTCCGAGAATATTGATACCCTCGGAAAATGGCTTCTTTCCTATTTGGAACAAAACAACAGACTTGTTCATCCATACGGAATAAACCTTGTCTCCTGCCTTAAGCTTTTTCTTTGAACCGATAAGTTTCTCAAGTTCAACATATCCGGCCTCTTCAGCCATATTTACTATCTGTGTGACGCACTCTCTTTCAGTCTTTCCGTTTGAAAGAAAGTCGATATACTCTGCATTCAGCTTCTCAAGCTTTTTAAGATCAGCCTGAGAATACTTATTCCAGATCTTTTCGTACTCCATTTATAAAAACCTCCAAATTATGATCTTAACTCAATACCGAGAGTCTGAAGTCCGTTAAGTATCTTCTTCATGGCTCCGTTTACATCGTTATCTTCAAGAGTTCTGTCCTTGGCTCTGAAGGTAAGGGAATATGCAACTGATTTAAATCCCTTTGCAACCTGTTCACCTTCGTAGATATCAAAGAGTTTGATATCCTCAAGGATCTTGCCGCCTCTCTGAAGGAAGATCTTCTCAATATCACCCACAAGAACGCTGTCGGGAACAAGCATTGAAAGATCTCTGGTTACAGCAGGGAACTTGGCGATGCCTTCGTACTTGTGATCAAAGGATACAAAAGGAATCACTGAAGGCATATCGATAACTGCGATATATACCCTGGTCTTGATATCATATGCACTGCATACTGCAGGATGAACCTCACCCAGGTATCCAACTTCTTTTCCGTCATACTTAATAAGTGCCTGTCTTCCGGGATGAAGGAAAGGCTTTCCCGACTCGGGAGAAAACTCTGCTTTCTTCTTCATTCCCACAGCTGTGAAGAACTCCTCCACGGTTCCCTTCATGTCGAAGAAATCTCCCTTTCCGTAGAAGCCCAGAGTAAACTGCATTCTCTCATCGGGATAATCGGTAATGGGAAGTGACTCGGGGATATAGATATTTCCAAGCTCATAAAGTCTTACTTCGGGATTTCTTCTGTTGAAGTTAAGAGAAAGGCTTGTAAGTATTCCGTTAAGAGGAATGGTTCTCATGATGGAGAAATCCTCACCAAGAGGATTGCTTATCTTAATAGCATTTCTCTCGGGAGCATCAGCGGGAAGGCAGAGCTTATCGAATACCTTGGGACTTTCGAATGAATATACATAAGCCTGGGAGAATCCGCACATCCTTGCGACCTCTCCTGCCTTGTCCTCAACCATAAGTTTGATATTCTTTCCGCCGGCCTCCTTTCCGCCGGGAAGTGTTGTGGGAATATTGTCATATCCCGTAAATCTTGCAACTTCTTCCGCAAGATCGCAGGTTGCAAGAAGATCCTGTCTGAATGAGGGGATCGTAACAATGCCTGCCGCCTTATCTACGGTAAGACCTTCTTTTTCAAATACAGCGATCATCTCATCCTCAGAATAAGAAGTACCGAGAAGATCGTTGATCTTAGCGGGCTCGAAGGGAATCTTTACAAGGTCTTTGAAAGGAACCTTCACATCAACAATGCCCCCCACTACTTCGCCCGCACCAAGCTCTTCAACAAGCTGGCAGGCTCTGTTCATGGCATCTTCAGCATTCCTTGCATCAAGGCCTTTTTCAAAGATACCGGAAGCATCGGTTCTGAGGCCGATCCTTCTTGAAGATTTTCTGATATTGGTTCCGTTGAATGTTGCAGCCTCAAAGAGCATGGTCTTAACATCGTCGGTGATCATGGTATTTTCACCGCCCATGACACCTGCGATACCGATCTCTTTTTCACCGTCACAGATCATAAGAACTTCGCTGTCCAGATTTCTCTCCTGTCCGTCAAGTGTAACGAACTTATCTCCGTCCTTAGCCCTTCTTACGATGATCTTCTTGCCGGAGATCTTGTCGTAGTCATAAGCATGCATGGGCTGGCCGTACTCAAGCATTACGAAATTGGTGATATCAACCATGTTGTTGATGGCTCTGATACCTGCAGCTCCGAGTCTTAACTGCATCCACTTGGGTGAAGGTGCGATCTTGACATTTTTTACAACCCTTGCGGTATATCTGGGGCAAAGATCCTGATCCTTAACCTCAACATCGATATAATCGGATACCTTCTCGGAATTACCTGTCTCCTTAACTTCGGGAGGACAGAATTTTTTATCAAATGTGACAGCAGCCTCTCTTGCGATACCTAGAATACTGTAGCAGTCAACTCTGTTGGATGTGATCTCATATTCAAATACGGTATCGTGAAGACCGAGAAGCCCTACCGCATCATCTCCTGTTTTAACATCCTTAGGGAAAATATAGATGCCTTCCGGATCTGCTTCGGGATAAAGATTGCAGTCACTTCCCAGCTCGTCTATGGAACACATCATACCGTTAGATTCAATACCCCGGAGTTTTCCTGCTTTTATCTTGTATCCTTCCTCGGGAGCAGGACCGTCATCATGTGCACTTCCTGCAACCTTTCCTCCGTCAAGAACAACGGGAACTTTGTCACCTGCGTGTACATTGGGTGCACCGGTAACGATCTGAATCGTCTCAGAACCTGTATTAACCTGGCATACAACAAGCTTATCGGCATCGGGGTGCTGCTTTACTTCAAGCACCTCACCCACTATTATCTTCTCCAGATTCTTATCTCTTCTGGTAAAGCTCTCAACCTTTGTTCCGGTGAGGGTCATTGCATCGGTATATTCCTGATCCGTAACATCAAGATCAGGCACATAATCTTTAATCCATGAAAGCGGAGTATTCATAACAAAAATCCTTTCAAAAAATTTATCAGATCAGATGTTCACAAAAGCAAATATGTATCAGAACTGCTTAAGGAATCTGTAGTCGTTCTCGTAAAGAAGTCTCATGTCGTCGATCTCATACTTAAGAAGTGCTATTCTCTCAAGACCAACACCGAAAGCAAATCCTGTATATTCATTGGGATCGATCTTACACATTTCAAGAACATGTGGATGAACCATTCCGCATCCAAGAATCTCAATCCAGCCCTCGTTCTTACAGAATCTGCATCCTTTGCCTCCGCACTTGAAGCAGGAAACATCCATCTCGGCAGAAGGCTCGGTAAAAGGGAAATGGTGAGGTCTGAACTTAACCTTTGTATCTTCACCGAACATTCTCTTTGCAAACTCTGCAAGAGTTCCTTTAAGATCCGCAAAGGTTACATGCTTGTCAACGACAAGTCCCTCAACCTGATGGAATGAAGGAGAATGGGTTGCATCAACTTCATCTGCACGGAATACTCTTCCGGGTGCGATCATCCTGATGGGAAGTCTGCCCTTTTCCATCTCGTGGATCTGGCATCCTGATGTCTGTGTTCTTAAAAGCATCTCACCGTTAATATAAAACGTATCCTGTTCATCCTTGGCAGGGTGATCTGCGGGGATGTTAAGTGCTTCGAAGTTGTAATAATCCTTTTCGATTTCAGGGCCTTCAACCACTTCATAACCCATACCGATGAAGATCCTCTCAATCTCATCAAGAGCGATCTGGTTGGGATGGGAATGACCGAAAGAAGGAGTCTTGCCGGGAAGAGTTACATCGATCTTCTCGGTAGCAAGCCTCATATCAAGAGCGGCACTTTCAAGTCTTGCCTTGGTCTCTTCAAGTTTTTTCTCAATCTCAGCTCTTGTATCGTTAACAAGCTGACCGATCTTGGGACGGTCCTCGGGAGAAACGTCCTTCATGGATTTGAGCACCTCGGTAAGCTCACCTTTTTTTCCGAGGATGTTGATACGAACCTCGTTGAGTTTGTCGAGGGTGTCGCTCTCCTCGATCTTTCCAAGAGCTTTGGCTCTTATCTCGTCAAGTTTTTCCTTCATATAAATCCTTCCCGCCTGATATGGTTCAGGCCACGGCTGAGCCGTTATTCTTTCATTTTCTTTTTCAGATGTCTCCTGACACTGGATTTTGCCCTGAACCATACATGGTTAAAATATGCTCCCAGAAGCAGCAGGTACATGCTGAAATATATCCACAGCATTACAAGTACGAGTAACGTCATGGTTCCGTAAACCGTAAATGAATTGCTGAAATTAACAATATATGTAAAGCCGACTGAAAAAAGCATCCATCCCAGTGAAGCAAGCATGGCACCGGGGATCTGTTTAAAGTATTTAAGCTTTAAGCCGGCAGTCTGAAGACTGTTACCGTTCTCATCTATAAAGGGATCCGTCTCATTCCAGACCTTTACTATCTTCCGATTGCTGAACACCCCGATCTGAGTGGTCCTGTGCTGGGGACCTCTGTAGGGCATCCAGGTGTACATAAGTGCAAACACAAGCGTAAAGATTATAAAAGTATATAAATGCCTGGGTCTTAAAAGGACTTCACGTAAAAAAATCACATCAAGGTTGAGATTGATAAGTATCCTGGTGAAGATATCAAGCCCCATAACTATTGCAGAAACACTTATGGTAAGAGCAAAGATCATGACGATCATGTAAAAACAGCTTACAAGCCGTATCGTAAAATAATTTCTTTCCTCTCTGACCTCATTAACGCAGTTCAGTCCCTGGATAAGAGCCATGATGCCTTTTCCCGCGGTCCAAACGGTTGCTATGATCGATATGGTAATGACACCGGCGCTGGATGAATATACCTGATCAACCATATTCTCCAGAAAATCATTGAAAATGATGGGTGTCGAATTCTCGATTATCCGTATCAGTTCCTGTTCGGACAGTCCGGTATAGGGGAAAATGCTGCTAACAAGCACCAAAACAGGGACCAGCGAAATAAAGAGAAAAAAAGCTGCGCTGGCCGCAAATGCTCCAATATTAAGCTGTTTTGTGGAAGTGATGAACTTCCTTAATGCAGCAAAAAGACCGGTCATAGCATACTAAAACCCTCAGCAACCCCTTGCCTTTTGACGCCTAGCCACAGCCAGGTGGGTAACCGCACCATGACATTTGCCGTCCCCTGGCACCTTTCGGCGGGGGCATGACAGCCGACATGGGATGTAGGAATCCCGTTAAAAGGTAAATGTAGGTTCAAAAATACGAAGGGATTAGCCTCGGGCTGATTTAATTATACCTTTAAAACGCCCTGTTTTCAACCAGATTTAACGCCAAAACGGGGACAGTCATATGACTGTCCCCGCTCATTATTCATCTTAAGATCAAACCTTGGGACCTGCAGCAACAAGTGCTTTTCCGGCCTCATTGGTCTCATACTTAGCGAAGTTCTTGATGAAACGTCCTGCAAGATCCTTAGCCTTCTCTTCCCACTGGGTAGGATCAGCATAGGTATCTCTGGGATCAAGGATCTCTGTGGAAACTCCGGGAAGCTCGGTAGGAACTTCGAAATCGAAGTAAGGGATCTTCTTGGTAGGAGCGTTCTTGATGTCTCCGTTAAGGATAGCATCGATGATTCCTCTGGTATCGGGAATGGA
>ONTX01000261.1 GCA_900320825.1 uncultured Lachnospiraceae bacterium
AACAGAATGCCATAGACAGGGGGATCCTTGATAAGGCCGGTGAAAACGCGGAACTTTTGCTTAGGGATTTTATGAATGGTATTTATGAAGCGGACGGTTATACGGTCGTGGTAAAAAGACCTGCAACCAACATGGGTACCTGAGGGAGAATATAAATGGCTATTAATTTTAATCAGAACAGCGTATTTAACTTAAAACCCATCGATGTGGAAAATGTAAGGGACGAAGTCAGAGGACTCCTTATAGGCGGTGAGGATATCATTTTTGCATTCCAGACCATAAGAGACCAGCTTGTAATGACTAACAAGCGTATCATTGCCATTGATGTACAGGGTATTACGGGAAAAAGAAAATCTTTCAGTGTAATGCCTTATTCAAAGATTCAGTATTTTTCAATACAGACTCCGGGACTGATCGAGATCGTTTCCGATTCCGAACTGTTCATTATGTTTTCAAACGGTTTTACCGCAACCTTTGAATTCAAGGGTCAGGTGGATATCGGAAGGATAGGAAGACTGCTTTCCGAGTTTGTTTTGTGAAGATATTTGTCACATCCTGCTAAGGAGATATCCGGGGATGACGACAAGTGCAAAGAACGCCCAGCTGATCAGCGTGAAAGTTTTAATAAATGATTTACCCTTTCCCGGGTATTCGCGGACATAGATCCTGTAGTTGATGACGGATGCAAGCGAGCCTATAAGTGATATAAGCCCCGCTGTATCCGCTCCGTAGATAAGGGCCATATTGTTGGTTGAGAAGGGATAGAGCACTATGGATGAGGGTACATTTGATATTATCTGGCTCAGTGCAAGGATCCATACGTATTCATGTCCCGCAACCGCTTTTGACAAAAATGATGATATGGCAGGGGATGCAGCGATGCTCTCCGAGAAAATGAAGAAGCAGAAGAACGTGACTATCAGCACGTAATCCACATGCTTAAAAAGTTCCCTGTTTACGATGAGTATCACTGCAATGACTATGCCGACGGCAATGTACCAGTAAGATGTCCTTGTGACGATCACCGCAAGTACCATCAGAAACAGTGCAATGTATGATATTCTTCTTATTCTGTATTTGTCTTCCCAGTCGTCTGTGATATGACTGACATCGGCACTGTAGTTTTCCTTTAAGTCTGTTCTGTACAGCACCAGCACAAAGATTATGAGCAGCACCGCGGAAATGCCTGCAAGCGGTGCCATCATTATTATGAATTTTCCCGCAGATATACCGAATCTTCCATAAAAGAAAAGATTCTGGGGGCTTCCGAAGGGCATCAGAAGCGAGCCTCTTATGGCTGCGATATTTTCAAGTGTTATAACGGGAAGTATATATTTTTCCCTGCCTGCGCCCTTGAAAAGGATTATGGTAAGGGGAACGAAGATGATAAGGGAAACGTCATTTGTGACGAACATCGATGTGAAGAAAACCCCGAATATCAGGAATAGTGAAAGAGAGCACATCGTCCTGAATCTTGTACACCAGAGAAGAAGAGGCCTGAAGATATTCTCTCTTTTAAACCCTTCGAGAACGCACAGCATCATAAAAAGTGTGCCGAGAGTGTGCCAGTCCACATTTTTGATAAGGTCTGCAGACGGCGGAGTAATGAAGAGTGAAACGATCGCCGCAACGACCGACACCGAGAGCATTAATTCTTTTTTCAAAAAGCATAATATTTTTTTCATGGTTGCCAAATCCGCAAAACTTTATATACTATACATTATCATGATGTTTTGATGCAATAATGGGATCATGTGAAAAGCAAATGTATTCGTTTCGGATAGAACGCCGGCAGGTTCGGTGACGATATGAAAGGCTGTATAACTCAGGAAGACAAGAGAATAATACGGGAAACCCTGAAGGATATCAAAAGGTCCGATCGTGTCCAGGAAATGAAGAAGTATATCCAGCACGGAAAGATCTCGACTTATCAGCATTGCAAGTCTGTTGCCGGGCTCAGCTATCGGATCGACAAGAGATTACATCTTCACTCGGACAAAAAGACCCTCCTTAAGGGTGCCATGCTCCACGATTTTTACCTTTATGACTGGCATCATTTTGACGATCAGGGTAAGCTTCACGGCTATCACCACGCCGACAAGGCCCTTGAAAATGCCCGCAAGTATTTTGATCTGAACAAAAACGAGGAGCACATCATATGGTGCCATATGTGGCCCCTCAATCTGACCAGAGTCCCAAGGACCAGGGAAGCCTGGATAGTATGCCTGGCTGACAAGGTTGTATCCTGCAAAGAAACGATTTTTGAGCGAAAATAACCCGATGATAGCGAGCCTGCCTTCAGTATGTGAGGGTGGGCTTATTTTTTGTCTGTTTTTTTATTAAATAATGCCAAATAATCTTTAAAAAAGCCTTGGTTTTTGGTAAAATTTTTAGTACGTAATTGAGGAATCGAAACCTGACGGGGTACCTTTATGGAAAAACGCAAAAGTATACTGATGATCGACGATGTGTCGTTGAATCATGCCGCTGCACGTACTGTTTTGGAGGATACATATGAGCTTTACGAAGCTCTTTCCGCGGAAGAGGGTTTTAAGATCCTGAAGGAAGTCATTCCCGATCTTATTCTCCTCGATTTTATCATGCCCGGTATGAATGGCATGGAAATGCTGAAGATCCTGAAGGAAACACCCGCTTATAAGGATATCCCGGTTATCTTCCTTACTGCCGACACCAGTGCGGATGTTGAGGTTGAAGGCTTTAACAAGGGTATCGTTGACTATATAACAAAACCCTTTGTGGGACCCGTTATGAAGAAACGTATCGAGACCCAGATCGAGCTTTCCAATTACAGGAGAAATCTTGAGGAAAGTGTTGCCCGTAAGATTTCCGAGATGGAGCAGATGTATGACCTGATAGCGGTTTCTTTTGCCGGACTTGTGGAGTCCAGGGACGGTGTCACCGGCGGGCATCTCAAGAATACTTCCATTTACTTTAATGCTTTTATCGAACATCTTAAGAACATGCCGAAATATAAAACGGAGCTTCCGGATGTTATTGTAAAAAAAGCATGCCGCTGTGCACCTCTTCATGATGTAGGCAAGATTGCCATAAGGGACAGCGTTCTTCAGAAACCTGCATCCCTTTCCAAGGATGAATTCGATGCCATGAAGATGCATCCGGTTATAGGAGGAGAGCTTTTCGCATATCTTGAAGAGAAGATCCCGGATAAGGATTTTGCACATATTGCATCACTCATGGCCAAATATCATCACGAGAGATGGGACGGAAGCGGTTATCCCTCGGGACTTAAGGGTGAAGACATTCCTCTTGTCGCGCGTATCATGAGTATTGTGGATGTCTATGATGCTCTGACAAGCCGCCGTCCGTACAAGGAGCCCTATTCACACGAAAAGGCCATGACTATGATCGCAGAAAGCAGCGGTTCACAGTTTGATCCTTCTCTTGTAGCGGAATTTCTTGATATAAGCAATGTCATCAAGGAGTGCCTTGATACCAAGGAAGAAATGATCCGCAATAAACAGTATTTTTCTCTTCCGCCCATCGAATATCATGACGGCGCGGTGGGTGAATAAAATAAAGATTCTTAATCAACGGAGGAAATTATGGGGAACATGAATCTTGACTGGATCAATTATTACTGGGCTATGTCCACTGCTCTTTTGAGGTACAAAAATGACCGAAGAGAGCTTGTAGAAAGGCTTAAGAGCACATATGCGAAAGCAAATATCGCAATGCCCATACTTGAGCTTTATAATGAGCTTTTTGACCTGGATCCTTTTACGGTTTTCGGTCTTTTTAACAGGCTTTCGATGCCTATAGAAAACCGTATCAAGATAATGAACGGTCTTGCGATCTCCCTCGGTGTCGGTGCGGAGATCCCTTCCAATTTTGACAGCATTCCCGTGCTTACAGAGCTTGATACCACATTCTACAGATTCAATGACCAGAGAGACATGAATGATATTGACCGTCTCTGGACATTCTTTGAAAATGCCCTTAATTACGCTAATTCCCCCACTCCCATGAACCGCCAGACTCTTGCGGAATCTTTTGATATATGTCTCAAGGTTAAAGGAAACGGAAACATCAAGATCACCAAGGGTCTTTACTGGATGGCACCCAACGTGTTCATGCCCCTTGACTATACGATAGAGGCATATCTTTTCAAATCAGGTATTTTTACCGATGAAGAAGTTGCTTCGTTCCCCGAGATCGTTGATGACATTCCTTCAGCCAATTATTTCGGAATCCTTGATAAGATCTATGCGTTTATGCAGACAGACAGATCTCCTTTCAAGAGCATTCCCGAACTTGTTTACCAGGCATGGGAAGCATCGATTTCACCTCAGAAAAAAGATACAAAGTCAAAGAATTTCTCCAAGGGTTCAGGTCTGCCGGATGAGGATGTAAATACCGTAAGATACTGGCTGTATGCACCCGGACAGTTCTCCGAGAGATGGGACGTATTCCTTAAGAAGGGAATAATGGCAGTAAGATGGGGACAGCTGGGTGATCTTAGAGCTTATGATACCCAGGAAGAAGTAAGAAGGGCCATGATGGCAAAGATCGATCCTAACAAGCCTTTCAAGTATTCTTCATATTCGGCATTCCAGTTCGTCAACGGCCTCAAGCCCGGAGATGTGGTCTTTGTAAGAAAGGGTGACAATACGATCCTTGGACGCGGTGTCGTAGTATCCGATTATATCTACGATGATTCACCCGACGATGAGTACAAGCATTTCAGACTTATGGACTGGCAGCAGAACGGAAGCTGGGATATGCCTCTTCAGTCAGCACTTAAGATGCTTGCCGATATCACGCCTTACACCGATTATGTTGAGAAACTCAATTCCCTTTTCGGAATAGAGGTTCAGGGTACCGAGGACGGAGTTGCCCTTAATTATCCTCCTTACGGCAGGGAAGATTTCCTGAAGGATGTCTACATGCAGCCCGAGCAGTATGACAGGCTGGTAAGACTTGTTGAAAACAAGATGAACATCATCATCGAAGGTGCTCCCGGTGTAGGTAAAACCTTCACCGCAAAGCGTCTTGCATATTCAATGCTCGGCGAGAAGGATCCCGAGAGAGTCGAGATGATCCAGTTCCACCAGAGCTACAATTACGAGGATTTCATTGAGGGATTCAGACCCTCCGAAAAAGGAACAGGCTTTGATATCAAGAGAGGCGCGTTCTATAAGTTCTGCCGTACGGCACAGGAAGATCCGGACAATAAGTACTTCTTCATCATCGATGAGATAAACAGAGGTAATGTCAGCCGTATCTTCGGTGAGCTCTTCATGCTTATAGAGCCCGATAAGAGAGGAAATGAGCTTCAGCTTCTGTATTCGGGAGAAAGATTCAATGTTCCCAGGAACATTTATCTGATCGGACTTATGAATACCGCAGACCGCAGTATCGCAATGATCGACTATGCTCTCCGCAGAAGATTCGTATTCTTTGATATGCAGCCCGGTTTTGAATCAGAAGGATTCATCAAGTACCGTCAGTCATTTAACAGTCCGAAGTTTGATTCCCTCATTGCATGTGTCCAGGAACTCAACAAGGCCATCACCGACGATCCGGCACTTGGTGCAGGCTTCTGTGTAGGACACAGCTATTTCTCGAATCTTAAGTCCGCCGATGATGAGACCCTTAAGAATATCGTTGAATATGAGATGATCCCTCTTCTTCAGGAATACTGGTTCGATGATCCTGACATCGTTGCTAAATGGAGTGAAAAATTAAGGAGTTCCGTAGCATGACACTGGACGAGTGTGCAGAAATCCTCGCTGAAGGACTGACTCTTCAGGTAAAACGGGGACTTATAAAAGATTATGTTACGATAACCAGCACAGAGAGTGCCATCAGAGGCAGGGTGGATGTGAATGCTTCTCTCAGGGACAGGTCTGTTGATAAGAGACGCATGGTCTGCATCTATGAAGAATACACGGAGAACTGTATTCTTAACAGGATCGTAAAGGCCGGCTCAAAACTTCTTATCTCATGCCCGGAGATTTCCGAAGACCACAGAAAACGTCTTATGGATCTGATGGATTATTTTGCGTGTGTTGATGATATCAGTCTGCGAAGAATGGACTGGAGGATCAACTACGGAAAGAACGGAAAAGAGTACAGACCCATGGTTGAGGCGACCAGATTTGCCGCAAAGGAGCTTTTATGAGGATTGGTTTTAAGACTATGCAGAGATTAAAGACAGGCTTTACCGCCTGTCTTTTGGCGTTTATTCAGGTGGCAGTTTCGGTGCTCCTGCTTTTTCCCGTGCATGCAAGTGCCGGAGAACAGCTTGGAGAAAATGATTTTGACGACGGAAAGGGACTTCCCTGGCATGTCATGGAATCCATGACCGGAAAAATGGATTTTGAGATTGAGGACGGAGTCTACAGGATCACCATCGTCAATCCCGGAGGCAGGTCCAACGGAGGAGAGGACAGGTGGGACTGCCAGTTCCGCCACAGAGGACTTAAGATAGTATCCGGTCATACCTATCATGTTCATTATGAAATGAAGGCATCCAATTCCGGAAGATACTATACCAAGATCGGTAATCTGGACGGAAATGTGGAGATCTGGCACAACATGTCCAACGGTTACGATTTTGATTCGACCTGGGATCTTCTCAGCATTAACGCAAACGAATGGAAGATCGTGGATCTGGAGTTTACTGCAAACCAGTCCGTGGATGTTGCGGAGTGGGCATTCCATCTTGGAGGCGACGGACAGTATACAAACGGAGAGTGTTTCCCTGCGGGAACTGTTATCGAGTTCGATAATATGAGTCTTGTGGATACGACTTCTGATGAAAATGATTATGTTGAAGAGCCTGAATGGGTAAGGGCAGATATCCTCACAAACCAGCTGGGATATTTTGCCGGTTTCTCCAAGAAGGCAACTCTTTTGTCGGATTCTTCTTCGGAAATAAAGTTTTCTCTTGTGGATGAAAGCGGAAATGAAGTTTATTCCGGAAGGTCTACGGTCTTCGGGCTTGATAAGGATTCCGGTGATAATGTTCATGTACTGGATTTTTCAAAAGCCGATAAACCCGGGGTATATAAGCTTGTTACAGATGACGGAAGCGAGTCCAGGGAGTTTAAGATCGGAGTCTCTGCGGAGTATTCCTCCATGCTGTATGATTCCCTCAATTTCTTTTATCAGAACAGATCGGGCATCGATATAGAGAGTCAGTATATCTCCTCAGGAGATACATCTGCTCTTGCAAGAAGCGGCGGACATATGAGTGACAACGCGACAGTGCTGAACACCTGGGGATACAACGGTCCTTCGGAAACCGTAGAAGGCACCGGAGGATGGTATGATGCCGGAGATCACGGAAAATATGTGGTAAACGGCGGTATATCCGTATGGCTTTTACAGAATATGTACGAACTTGCTCTTTATTCGGGAACCGAATCCGTTTTTTCCGATGGGAGCATGATGATCCCTGAAAATTCAAATTCCTATCCCGATCTTCTGGATGAGGCCAGATGGGAAATGGAGTGGATGCTCAAAATGCAGATAACAAGCGGTGAATATGTGGGAATGGTATATCACAAGCTTCATGATGAAAAATGGACAGGACTTGCCGTTGCTCCCGCAGATGATCCGCAGCCCAGAGTCGTATATCCTCCCACAACCGCAGCAACACTTAATCTTGCCGCAAGTGCGGCGCAAAGTTACAGGCTTTGGAGAGGAATCGATGATGATTTTGCCGATAAATGTCTGGAAGCTGCCGTAAAAGCATATGGAGCTGCTAAGATGCATCCAGATATGTATGCATCTCTTGAAAATGCCCCCGGTGGCGGCCCTTACGGAGATGATGATGTAAGTGATGAATTTTACTGGGCTGCATGTGAGCTTTACATTTCAACAGGGGTCAGCGATTATCTTAAAGATATGAAGAATTCCGCGTATTACTGCAGCGTCCTGACAGAACTTAAAGGCGGCGAAAGCGTGGGAACCTTCGGATCTTTTGACTGGGGACATACCGCCACTTTAGGAACTCTTTCACTTCTTATCACCGATAACAAAGTACCGGATGCGGATATTGATAAGGCTGTATCATCACTTGAAAAAGCGGCGGATACTTTTGTTAAGACCGAAAATTCCCAGGGCTACGGAGTGCCTTATGCAACCAGTACTCTTTCCTATAAGGATTCGTCGGTGGGTTACTTATGGGGATCAAACTCCTTTGTTCTGGATAATGCTGTGGTAATATCTTATGCATATATCAAGACAGGTGATACGGATTATATTAACGGTGCCATCACCGCAATGGACTATATTCTGGGAAGAAATGCCAATGATTATTCCTACGTAACGGGATATGGCATCCATGCCGCAAAATATCCTCACCACAGGTTCTGGTCTTATCTGGTGGATGACAGTTTCCCCATGGCTCCTTCCGGTATCCTGGTGGGTGGTCCTAACAGCGGAATGGAGGATCCCTGGGTCAAGGGAAGCGGATGGAAAAAAGGTCAGATCCCTCCCGCAAAATGTTATCTGGATCATATAGAGGCTTATTCCGCAAATGAGTGTGCCATCAACTGGAATGCATCTCTTGCATGGATGACTGCCTTTGTTGCATCAAATACTGAGGGAATCGTTACCCAGTCCCACGGAGGCGGGGCTGCAGTTTCAGCTGAACCCGGCGTGCAGGCAGAAAGCGGAGAGCAGAATACACCCGCTCCCGTTATCGCAACAACGGCTCCGGATACTCCTGCCAATGAAGGTTCGGGTTCTGAAAAACACGAGGGAGATTCCGATATGGCAAGCGTTCTCCTTGCCGCCATCATAGTATTTGGCGTGGTCGCCATCGTCATTCCCACAGAGATCTTCATTTATAAGATTGTGAAGATGAAGAAGGAAGATAAAAAGACGGATAACACACCGAAAAATGAGTGAGAAGATATGAGAAAAGCCCCGGATAATCCGGGGCTTTGTTTTATATACTCAGGTTAAAAACCTAAATATTTGCTGAGGATCATCTTGAGGCCCAGCAGTATCAGTATGATTCCTCCGACAGCTATGGCTTTTGATCTGAATGTGCTTCCGAATGCTCCTCCTATTATGGTTCCTGTGCAGGAGATCATAAATGTTATAACAGCGATGCATATGCATGCAAATATCGTATTGATAAATACTGTTGCACTCAAGACGGATACAGGGACAGCCACAAACGTCACACCGACAGCCAGGGCATCTATGCTTGTGGCTATTGCCATGGCAAACATTGTCTTAAACCCAAGATCCGGAGATTCCACTTCTTCCTCACCGGAAAATGCCTCTTTCAGCATATTGATACCGATCAGGGATAGAATGATGAATGCCACCCAGGGGGCAAATCTGTCTATGACACTTACAAAAGCAGAGCCCAGAAGATATCCCAGGAAGGGCATCAGCCCCTGAAATCCTCCGAACCAGGCTCCGCAGATCATTCCGTGTTTGATTGTTGCTTTTTTCAGGGAAAGTCCCTTGCATACGGATACGGCAAAGGCATCCATGGCAAGTCCCACAGAAAGCAGCAGCAGTTCTGCAAGATGCATACTATTACCTCAATTCGTTTATAATACAACCGATAGGAAGTGTTTTCAAGGATTTATATGGTCTTATTTGTGATAGAATAGATACCATGATCTATGAAGAAGCAATAAATTACATAAACAATACCGGATCGGAGGGGATCATCCCCGGAACTGCCGTGATAAGACAGCTGCTATCCCTTTTGGGAGATCCCCAAAATGATCTGAAGGTGATCCACGTTGCCGGGACCAACGGCAAGGGATCTGTATGTGCTTATCTTGAGGCTGCACTTTTGGAATGCGGACTTAAGGTGGGCAGGTATTCATCGCCTTCTGTATTTGAGTACCTTGAGAGGATCCGGCTGTCGGGAAATAACATAAGTGAGGAAGATTATGCCGAAGCGGTATCTGCAGTTTGCAATGCAGCCGCCACCATGACAGACAAACCTACTTCATTTGAAGCGGAGACTGCGGCGGCATTTTGGTATTTCAAACGCAAAAAAGCACATGTTATTATAGTCGAATGCGGTATGGGTGGAGCAGAGGATGCAACCAATGTTTTTGAAAGAACAATGGCCTGTGTCTTTACTCCCATCAGTATGGATCACATGAGCTTCCTCGGAAATGATCCCGATGAAATTGCCATAAACAAATCCGGGATAATGAAAAAAGGATGCCCGGCCATCATATCCGAAATGCCGGAGATAGTCCTTGGCGGAAAAAAATACGATCCGGCAGGGGTTCTCCTAAACCGTTCTAAAGAGATCGGCGCATCTCCGGTGTTGTCCTCGGGGTATAGAATTCCGGATGAGGTGACCAATCCTCTGCCCGGAGTCTTCCAAAAGACTAATCTGCAGACGGCTCTCTGCACCCTTGAAACTATTAAGGACAGCCTGAGAGAATCCTTTCCGGACGCAAAAATATCGACCGATATTTTTGCAAAAGGAATATCCCGAACAAAGCATCCGGGAAGATACGAACGGGTAAGCGAGTCTCCCGTGATCATAAGAGACGGGGCTCATAATCCTGCGGCGGCAATGGCTTTAAGAGATTCGCTGGAAAATGACAAAACCCTTCCTGCCGAAAGAAATATTCATTTAATAATGGGTGTTTTTAAAGATAAGGATTATGAGGAAATACTCAGGATCATGCTTCCCGGAGCATCGTCCTTTACCGCAATCGACCTTCCTGATCACCATAGGGGGCTTCCTGCCGGGGAGCTGGCTGATGCGGCCGGAAGGATCTGTGAAGAGTTAAACTGCGGGAACATGCCTGTTAAGTGTCCCCAAAAGGCAGTGACGGCATCCGGTTTGAAAGAGGCACTTGCTCCTTCCGAAAATGCCGGCCGGGGAGATGTGTTTGTGGTCTTCGGATCCCTTTCCGTCATGCAGCTTTTTAAAAGGTAAATGTCGTGCGTTTTCACCGTTTTATTGCGTATTCTTAATGATTTTTTTATTGATATGAGAATCGCAAAAATGATAAAATGGTCGCAGGGGTAAGTAGGTTAATAATGGTTATTTTTCTGACCAGTTCATTTATAGAATACAGGGGCGTCACTGATGATGAACCTGTACATATCCTCAGGGACAACGGCTTTTCGGAAAGACTGAAAAAGCATTGGCGGAAGGATTCCGCTCTTCTTGTTGTGTCCGCAAATCCCGCAGATTATGAAGAAAACGATAAAACGGCAGAAAAACTGTCTGCTGCATTTGAGGATGAGGGTTTCAGCGTAGGCGAGACCGGAATCCTTGATGACAGAACCTCCGAAAACGCATGGGATCTCATCAAAAAATCCGATGTGATCGTCCTTGCGGGAGGCAACGCGTCTGCCCAGAATATGTTTTTTAGGGAGATTGGCTTAAAAGAACTGCTCCGTGGATTCCCCGGTATCATAATCTCAACAGGTGAGGGCAGTATGAACCTTGCCGAAAATGCATACCTTTATCCTTCTACAGATGAGGAAGCCAAAAATCCGGCATTCGTAAAGGAAAGAGAAGGTCTTGGGCTGACGGATATTTCTGTTATCCCCCACAGTTCATCTCTCAGAAAAGCTGTTTTGAATGAAAAAAAGCTGGTAGACGATATCATATTTCCCGATTCGGAAGGCAGAAAGTTCTATTTCATCGATGACGGGAGTTATTTTATCATAGACGGTGATGTCACCAGATTTCATGGTGACGGAGAAGTGCTTGAAAACGGGGTTTTCAGCAAGATTGACATGTATGTCAGTGAAAGCGACTGGGATGCCGTTATGACAGGAGGATATATTTGCGTTTTTGGAATTGATCCTTCTACACAGCGCATTTTTCCTAAGTTCACCGGCGACTTCTTAAAGAAATATGACGTCAGCGTCGTAAAGTCAAAATTCTTCACTGATTTCATTGAAGACTTCACAAGTAAGGTAGTTGTGGAAAAAGAAAGGGCATCTGTTCTTGATGAGTGCAGTCCTTCGGTAATAAGCAGCGAGATCGATTCACTGGGAAATTTCTCCCGGGTGGTCCACTCCGAAAAAGGCGGATACAGAAGAGCATTTGATCTCAGGATAAGACGTCTCGAGGGAGAGGATGGGGATATCTGTATCATTCAGGACATAACCGAAATGATCGACAGGGATTGGATGACAGATGTTCTTTCAAGGACCGGTTTCCTCAGGGATGCCCAAAAGCGAATATCGGAACTGGATCTTTCTGTCGGATATTCCCTTATCTATACAAATATAAGAGGATTTAAGACCATTAACGAACTCTTTGGTGAAGAGAGCGGTGATGCGGTCATTTTCATGGTCAGGGACCAGCTCATCAGGGTTTTGGAGCCGATAATGCTGGGCAGACTGGAGAGTGACCATTTTGTGCTTATAGTCAGGGATGAGTTCGTCAAGAATAAAAGACTCGGGAAACTGAGCCAGATGACATTCAAAAGTACCTATAAAGCATATGATTTCAATGTTACTTTCGGTGTTTACCACATAAATGATTCGGCGGTATCCATTGGTCTGATGGTGGACAGGGCAAAACTTGCTGAATCTAATCTTAAGTATTCCGATAACGCCACATATATGGAATACACGGACAAGATGAGGACGGATTATGTAAACCGCATGCTCCTTATCTCTGATGTGGGAGAAGCTATGGACCAGAAGGAGTTCATGGCCTACTACCAGCCCATAGTCGATGCCTATACCCATAGAGTGGTATCTGCAGAGTCGCTGATCAGATGGAGACATCACGACCTGGGCATGGTTTCTCCGGGGCTTTTTATCCCGGCACTTGAAAAATCCGGAAAAGTATCAAGAGTGGATCTGTTTATGGCGGAAGAGGTATTCGGCATGCTGAAGGAAAGTGCCGCCGAAGGTCTTCCGATTGTTCCCGTATCCATAAATCTGTCCAGGATAGATTTCTATGATCCAATTCTCCTTGATAAGATCAGGGAGATGCTGATAGCCCGGGATTTTCCCGCAGGTGCGGCGAAGATCGAGATAACCGAATCTGCTTATGCGAACCTTGAAAGGAACGCACTTGATTTCCTTGATGCTATGAAGGAGAAAAACGTTAAGATCCTTCTTGATGACTATGGCAGCGGAATGTCTTCACTGTCCACTCTGGAAAGTTACGAGTTCGACACCATAAAGCTTGATATCGGATTCATACGCAAGATCGGACAGAGCCCGAAAGCGGAAACGATCATCAGATCCACCATCGGGATGGCTCACGCATTCGGTGCGGATGTTATTGCCGAGGGTGTGGAAAATGACCAGCAGCTTTCGTTCCTTGCGGATGCCGGTTGTGATATGATCCAGGGGTATTATTTTTACAAGCCAATGCCGGAAGAAGATTTCATTGATATCCTGAACAATCCCGGCAAGACCGAGATGATGGTCACCTGGGGAAAGGACTAAGCTGTGGGCAGAGTTTTTGAGATAATGGCTCCCTGTCATTTCGGGATGGAGTCCGTACTTAAAAGAGAGATAACGGATTTGGGATATGATGTGACCGAGGTTTCAGACGGAAGGGTTACTTTTGAAGGAGACGCCGAAGCTGTGGCCAGAGTCAATATCTGTTCACGTACTGCTGAAAGGCTGCTGATAAAGGCAGCCTCTTTTACGGCAAAAACCTTTGACGAGCTCTTTGAAGGTGTAAAAAAGGTCAGATGGGAAGAGTTCATCCCTGAAAACGGAAAATTCTGGGTTGCCAAGGCTTCAAGCGTCAAGTCGGCACTTTTTTCCCCGTCCGACATTCAGTCCATAGTAAAAAAGGCCATGGTGGATGAGCTTAAGACCGTTTATAAGACCGACTGGTTTAAAGAAGACGGCGATGCATTTCCTTTCAGGGTCTTTATCATGAAGGATGTGGTAACAATAGGCCTTGATACCACAGGTGAATCCCTTCACAAAAGAGGATACAGGAAACTTGCGGCAAAAGCTCCCATTGCGGAAAACCTTGCCGCCGGACTTATAATGCTGACTCCCTGGAAGGGTGACAGGATACTGGTGGATCCTTTTTGCGGAAGCGGAACTTTCCCTATTGAAGCTGCAATGATGGCGGCAAATATTTCTCCCGGTATGAACAGGTCTTTTACCGCATGCAGCTGGAACCATATTGTTCCGCAGCAGGTTTGGAAGGATGCTTACGAGGAAGCAAAGGATCTTGT
>ONTX01000238.1 GCA_900320825.1 uncultured Lachnospiraceae bacterium
CCGCAGGCGGTCTGGTATGCGGGAAGAGTCTGGGTAAGTGCGGGATTCAGAATGGAAAACCTGGGCCTTATGGCATCGGAACTTGCGCCTCTTTTATACATTCCCTCTTCCTTGGTAATAACGGAATCGGGGCTTCCCTCACTTCCCGCTGCGGCGATGGTAAGAACGGTTCCTACAGGAAGAGCCTTTTCAATCCTCTTTCCCTGATAAAAATCCCAGAAATCCCCATCATACAATACGCCTGCTGCTATGGCCTTCGATGAATCTATTACACTTCCTCCGCCCACGGCAAGGATGAAATCGATATTTTCTTTTTTTGCAAGTTCTATTCCCTCATATACAAGCCCGCTTCTGGGGTTTGGCTTTACTCCTCCAAGTTCCGCATAGGGAACTCCGGCATCTTCAAGGGATTTTTTTACTCTGTCCAAAAGTCCCGAACGGACAACGCTTCCTCCGCCGTAATGGATCAGGACCTTACTTCCTCCAAATCTTTTAACGCAGTCTCCGGTCTTTTTCTCGGAATCCTTTCCGAATACAAAACAGGTGGGTGAGTAGAATGAAAAATTATCCATATGAATTCCTTTCTGCCTTATCTTCGGCTAAACACGTCCGAAAAAATCATAACATCCTGCGGATAATAGCGTCAAAATAATATACTCATTATTAATGTAAAAAAATCCTCCTCTCTTTGTGTTATAATCACCATAGTTTCTCAGGGGAAGGAGAATTACCATGAAAAATAAGTTAGTCACTTTATTACTGATGGCCGGCACTGTCTGCTGTCTAGCCCTTTCGGGATGTGAAAGCAGCGCTGACCTGCCCTCATTAACTACCGATAAGGAATCGGATGAAGATTCCGATGACAAAGAAGGCGATGACGAAGAAGCCGAGCCGGTCTCGATAGAAGAGATCGACTATACTTCCGAAAGCAGCATCCTGGAATTCCTCAGCGGAAAATGGGATCTTGTCGATCCTGCCGCAGGAACCGCCTATGGCGAACTCTGGATCCATAAAAACGGGAAAATCACCTACAGACACACTGACCCGGAGACAGTGGACGGAACAATAAAAATTGAATCCGGTCAGTACAGTAATATGGACGGACTTCATTATTACACTATTGAACTTGAAGGACTTAAGGAAACCTTCGGGTGTGCCGACGATTCCTCTTCTACAAGTGGCCGCTTTATGATATCCCAATGTGACGGCCGGGATTATCTGTATCTCGAGGAGCTTGGTAACGGTGCCTCCGCTATTGCTTACGAAGTTCTCATTTCCCCTTACAATACGAAGACTTATGAGAATATCATGAAATGGGTCTTTGTCCGCAGCAACAAAGTAAACATTATCCCCGATAAACTTGCAGACAGTGAATTCTATGCAATGATCGAGGAAAATACTGAGGACGGACCGGTCCTTCACTATGTCACTCCCTGTGAATCCGAGGAATATGACGAGTATACCAATTTCAATTTCCTCGCTGCGGAATTTGACGAAAGCGCAGATCAGCAGTCTGTTTTATACTCTCTTGCGGAAGGCGCTGACCTGACCGGTATCTTAGACGGCCCCCTTTTCAAAAGTTCATACCCAATGTCAGTCTACAAATTCAAAACTGATTCAAACGGCGATATCTGTTTTGCCGATGAAGTAATGTATAAATACTACGGATATTACGATCTTGGGGATCTCGAACAGAAAGTTGATACCGACGGTCTGAGATTTACCGTAAACGGCAGAGAATTTGATCCCGAATTCTACGGAATCGAAGGAAATGCCATCATGGATCTTGAGGTCCTTGATGACAATCTCATCATTACATCCCACCTGAATCCCCATATGGGCATATATACGATCTTCAACATGCGTACCTCGTGGCCCGTAAAAAGTCTCTACGGAGCTAATTTCCTCCATGGAGACAAGGTATGGGATTCCTTCTATTCATATATGGATACCGTATACGATTATGAGGACAGGGTAATATACCAGGTCGACGGAACCGAGATCTGCGGTCTTTCATTTGTTGAGAACGGCACAAAGATCAAGATCGAATACTGGAAGGATGATTACGAAGAAGTATACGAGGAGACCATTGAAAGACCCGAATGCCTCAATGCTCCAATATATGCCTTTGCCGATTTCAAGCGAAACCGGACTCCCGATACATGGAGAGAATTCTTAAGCTATGCCCCCGATGATTCATTATTCATGGTAATGATAAATCCTCCTTCCGATGAAGCGTGGGACTTCTGCCAGCCGATAGTCGTGGACGAAGATGGATTAGACATGATGTATGTGGTATCGCTTGAAGACAATGTCGATTTCAAGGTATCAGGTACGGATGTTGTCACTTTGAATAAAGCCGGAATTCAATCCTACAACATCACTGTCCCCGAGGTTTCAAATCTCAGACAGCTGGTTGCGATGGGAACAGGCAGAGTAAGCGGCTGGCACATAGAAATGATAAGCGGCAAGGATGATATCAGATTCGTCTTTTCCTGATATGAAATGAAAAACGCACCGGTATATCCGGTGCGTTTTTTGTTAAACTAAGTTAACTGTCTGTGTTTACAATTCCCTTTTTAATTACTCTTCTTAACTTTCCCACATTAAATATCAGCCTGATAGTCTCATCTGCCACGACCATACAGAATATCTCAAAGATTCCCATATGAAGCACCATGACGAGCACCGTACTTGCGGATATGACAAATACCGTTCCGAAAAGCTGCGTCAGCATCATCCATCTAGGTTCGCCATATCCCTTGATACCGGAGCCGACAATTATGTTTCCGCTTTTTGGGAACAGATCAATACCTACTATCAAAAGATAAAGCGGAGCTGCCGCAATGACCGCCTCATCTGTCGTGAACCATCCGAGGATGATCCTTGGGAACGCAAGGAACAGGATGACATTTACAACCGATATGATACCGCACAGGATAAGCGACCATTTAACAACATCTCTTACACCTTCTATACTCTTTTTACCCGTTTCATAACCGGAAAGAGTCAGCGTTGCGGTTCCGATCGAGCAGAACAGCTCAACCGCTATCAGTTCGACGCCGAACACTATGGAA
>ONTX01000239.1 GCA_900320825.1 uncultured Lachnospiraceae bacterium
CGGAAGGCGGGACTTGAACCCGCACGACCTTGCAGCCACAAGAACCTTAATCTTGCTTGTCTACCAATTCCAACACTTCCGCGAACAAACGATAATATATCAAATCCGCGAACACTTGTCAACACATTTTTACCGTTTTTTCAAGTTTTCTGCGGTATTTTTTTCCGGATCAAAATACAGCTTTATAGCACAGTCTTTCAGGCAATGATAAGAGTAAGTCCTTTTGCGAACATGGCAGCATACAGAAGTATTTCCGCCCATAGGACCAGGGCCTGCTGCGTTCGCTCCTTCTCAACTCTCATCTTGTTCCAGCAATCTGAAAGCATTGTGACAAGAATTACGGCAATTCCGTATTTGCACAGATTTACAGTCCCCTCAAAAACGTAGATAAGGATGATGAGTATGACTATACAGGTGATGAGCACCTTATACATCTTGGGGAATTTATCGTAAATGGCGGCTCCCAGCATAAGAATCGTCATGGGAAGGAGGATCCTGAGATACTCCGACACATCCGAAAGAAGAAGCGCAATACCGCCCTTCCACTTTTCACTGAAGCTGTGATCCCTTATACCGAAGGTATATGAAAGATCCAGAAGACGCCTGAAATAATTGAATTTCAAATGAGGAACGAAGGCAATATAAAGGATAAGAAATCTTGAATATGAACCAAGACTCCTGGATCCTGAACAATAAGAAAACGCAAGAGTCACTATTCCGAACAGGAAGACACCGATAAGACCGTTAACAAGGGAAAATACATAGGAGTCATGTCCGAACTGGTAGAATTTGAGTATAAAAACAAGAAGCATCACCACGTTTATTATGGGATACCATATGGCGGAAAAACGCTCCTTGGGTATTTCTTTTTCAAAAGAAGGCATCTTCACCGGTTTACTCGACTCCAAGCTGTGACTCAAGGATCACAAAAACATCATACATAAGCGCTATTGCGCACAAAAAGTAACCATACAGACGGTATCTTCCGGATATACGGTTTACTGAATAAAACATATTACAATATGCGGCAATACCTAAGATCATGGTGCAAAGTAGCGCGCCGTTAGGTGCAAACGGCAAAAGCACAAGTGTTACAAAGGAAAGAGCTACGCTTATAAGCAAAACCGCATATATAAGATACTGGGAGGGTTTTAATGTTCCGCCGATCTTTACGTAAATGGCAAGAACAACAAGAGCAAGGACAACTGCGGGATATACATCGGCATCGATATATGATGTCATGAGAACCGAACCCTTCTCGTAATTTCCCGGTGCCGCGATATAAAGGATAAGACCAAGCAGACAGAAAGCTATGGGAATGATAAAGCCCTTATTATCAAGCCTTTTCTTCTCAAGGCTTCTGAAATATACAACAAGAGCTAAGGTCGATCCGCATATGATGCCGTAGGAAGGCGACCAGGCTCCCGCAAAAAAGGATGCTGCGGATAAAAGAGCGATCCTCGGAACCGATATCTTTTCAACAGGATTAGGTGAATCGAGGATCGCCGTGCATATCTTAAGGAGTGCCAGCATCAGCAGTGAGGGATAGAAAAAATACACCGTCATGAACTGCCTGAAATATGAATTGCTCCAGTCAGCATTAAGACAGATCAGCATCAGAAATGCAAATACCGTAAAAAAGATCCTCTGATGGGAAGCCTTGGCGGGAGCAAAGATAAGGAGCGCACAGCCTATCATTACTATAATATTAAGTACATCCGCAACATAACCGCCGGAAACCAGGATGAGCTGAAGCAGAAAGCCTGCTACCACGCTTCCGCCCTTCCAGTAAAAAATACAGCCTGCGCTCTGGAAAATGTCAGTGATCCCGGTAATAGGTTCTCCCGTTACCAGATTTTTGGAATAGTAAAGATCCTCCAGCATAAAGGGAACCTTCAACTGCTGAAGAAACATGATAAGGACCATCGCCACAAAGGCGGTGACCATAAGTATCTTGATTATTATAGGTGTCTTTACTTCTTTTTTCATTGGTTTTAAAACAGGCCCATCAAAGATGGACCTGTAAAATTATATTTCCATTAGGAAAATATGTCAAACCTTATAAAATTGGACATGTAAGCACTTACCTCTGTACTCTTCCGGAAGCATCTCCTCCTGCAAGAGTTTCAACTTCCTTACGGCTTACCAGGTTGAAATCTCCGGGTATCGTATGCTTAAGAGCTGAGGCTGCAACGCCGAACTCAAGGGCCTGTTTGAAGTCTTTTCCGTCAAGGAGTCCGCAGATAACGCCTCCCGCAAAGGAATCTCCTCCGCCCACTCTGTCAACGATGGGGTGTATTGAGTACTCCTTTGAATGGTAGAACTCCTTGGTATCCCTTGAATATATGCAAGCTGACCATCCGTTATCGGATGCGGAATGACTGACCCTGAGCGATGAGATGCAATATTCGAAATTATAATCTGCTATCATCTGCTCGAAAATGCTCCTGTATCCTGCAAGCTCAAGTTCACCGCTTGTAACATCGGTATTTCCGGGCTTATATCCAAGAACAAGATTGGCATCTTCCTCATTTCCTATGCATACATCAACATATTGCATAAGGCCCTTCATGACCTTCTGAGCCTTCTCAGAGCTCCAGAGCTTCTTACGGAAATTAAGATCGCATGAAACCTTTACGCCGTGCTTTTTGGCCGCTTTAAGGGCTTCCTCGGTAAGAACTGCGGCAGAATCTGAAACCGCAGGTGTGATGCCGGTAAAATGGAACCAGTCAGCTCCTTCGAAGATCTTATCAAAGTCAAAATCAGAAGCTGTTGCAGTTGATATGGAAGAATGAGCCCTGTCGTAAACAACCTTTGAAGGTCTCATGGAGCTTCCGGACTCAAGATAATAGATTCCGAGTCTTTCACCGCAACGTGCTATATTATCGGTTTTTACTCCGTATTTCCTGACAGCCGCGATAGCGCAGTCACCGAGCTCGTTGTCGGGAAGTGCTGTGACAAATTCGGAATCATGTCCGTAATTGGCAAGGGAAACCGCTACATTGGCTTCTCCTCCTCCGTAATTGATATCAAATTCGTCTGCCTGAATAAACTTTTCGTTATTGGGGGTTGAGAGGCGGAGCATGATCTCGCCCATTGTTACAACTTTTGCCATTTTATTACCTCTTATCATTTAATCATTTATTTACAATATGAACCGCGAATCCGCAGATCTCTTCTTTAAGATAAATTGCTTTCAGATTGCCCTTATCGTCTCTTTTTGCTGTGGATTCATCAAATTCAATGCCAAGCACCGTGCTCAGATAATTGTATGCCCTGTCAGCATAATTAGTCCTAATGCCGATATGACCGTTTTTGCCAAGATAGGGCTCCTTCATGAACTCAACTGCCTTACCTGAAAATACGGAGCTGTTGCCGTTTTTGACATCCATACCAAAAATAAATGAAAATCTCTGAGCCGCTTTAAGAGCTTCTTCTTCTGATCCCGTGTTGACACCGACATGGGCAAGTTCGAATCCAAGCATTGTCTTTACGGCTTCTCTTGTGAGCTCTTCAATCTTAGCGAAATCTCCCGATGAGATAAGATCTCCGGGAACCATCCAGGATCCTCCGCAGGCGATTATCTTGGGAAAATCAAGATATGATGTAAGATTTGCGGCATTAATGCCTCCTGTGGGCATGAACTTTACATTTACGTAAGGAGCTGCCATGGCCTTAATCTTTGCAAGGCCTCCGCTCTGCTCCGCAGGGAAAAACTTAACCACTTCAAGTCCAAGCTCCAGTGCCTGCTCAATATCCGAAGGGGAATTGGTACCGGGAGTTATAGGAATGTTTTTGTCCACGCAGTATTTTACGACCCTGGGATTAAGGCCGGGGCTTACGATGAATTTTGCTCCGGCTTCAACAGCCCTGTCCACCTGCTCTGTGGTAAGAACAGTTCCCGCGCCCACTACCATATCAGGATGAGCTTTCACCATAGCGGCGATGGAATCAGCGGCAGCGTCTGTTCTGAAAGTAACTTCCGCACAGGGAAGACCTCCTCTGCACAGTGCATCAGCTAAAGGTGCTGCATCCTTGGCATCATCGATCTTTACTACGGGAACGATACCTATTTTTTTAATGGTTTCCAAAATCGGCAACATTTTTTTTACTCCTTAAATTCGATTATTACTAAAATTCGACTATTTCCTTAACAGCCTCAAGAACACCCTTGTCGTAGCATCCGGATAAGAACTGCTTCTTGAATTCTTCACCGGAAAGTGCGCCCTTAACAAGATCCCTGTCCAGCTCTTTTAAGATGTTACCCATATCCCTGTGGGTGACAGTCTTAACCTTATCCAGGATCAGCTTGTTGTTTCTTTCGGGTACGGCTCTTTCCTTGGGATATCCTCCGCCTCCATTACTTTCAAAAAGCTTCTCGAAGATGTATTTGAGATTAAGCTCTCCTCCCCATCCGAAATTCTCGGCAAAGGGAATGGCAACGCAGTTACCATCATTTACCTGGGAAAAAAGATATGCATCAAGAGGTGTCTCTATATGACCACAAAGGACTCCCGGGAAAGAATTGCATGCAAGGCAGGCGCCCTGTCCCGTTCCGCATCCGGTAATGACATAATCCACAATACCGCCATTTAAAAGGGTTGCGGCAAGAATGCCGTTCTGGACATATGTATAGGAAACCTCATCTTCGGGGGAATACATTCCGAAATTGTAGACCATATGTCCCATGGGACTTACGGTTTCCTCAAGGACCTTACATATGAGCTCGTTCTTTGAAGCCTGTGAATTCTCTGTAATAAGACCTATCTTAAGCATATTTAGCCTCCTGTATGATCACTTTTTTGAGGTGCTCTTTTTAGCGGCGGTTTTAGCAGGAGCTTTCTTTGTAACTGTTTTTGAAGAAGTCTTCTTTGCTGCTGTCTTCTTTGCAGGTGCTTTCTTAGTCAGGGTCTCCTTGTCCTTATGCTTTGCGAATTTTGAAGCATCAAGGTTTGACGGATCCTGTCCGATGTAAGCGAGGATTCCGCCGTCTATATAGACAACCTGGCCGTTGATAAAGTCAGATGCAGGGGAAGCAAGGAATACTGCAAGTCCCATAAGGTCCTCTGTCTCGCCCCAGCGCTGTGCGGGAGTCTTGGAACGGATGAATCTGTCAAAGGGATGGAGGGATCCGTCGGGCTGGATCTCACGAAGAGGTGCAGTCTGGGGTGTTGCGATGTATCCGGGTCCGATGGCATTACACTGGATATTGTACTGACCGTATTCTGAGCAGATATTCTTTGTAAGCATCTTAAGTCCGCCCTTTGCAGCAGCATATGCGGAAACTGTCTCTCTTCCGAGTTCGCTCATCATGGAGCATGCATTTATGATCTTACCGCCTCCCCTTTTGATCATAGAAGGAATAACTGCCTTTGAACAGATGAAGGGACCTGTAAGATCAACGTTTATGACTGCATTCCACTGCTCAAGAGTCATCTCCGTCATGGGGATTCTCTTGATGATGCCCGCATTGTTCACGAGAATATCAATGGGTCCGACCTTCTTTTCAACATCGGAAACGAATTTAGTGACCTGCTTTTCATTGGTAACGTCGCATACGGCACCGTAAGCCTTGATGCCGAGCTTCTTGTATTCGCTCATTCCCCTGTCAACAAGTTCCTGGTTGATATCATTAAAGACGATCTTTGCTCCGGCTTCAGCGTAAGCCACCGCATATGCTAGACCCAGACCATAGGAAGCTCCCGTGATCCATGCAACTTTACCGGTCAGTTTAAATTTGTCCAATACTCCAGCCATTGATTTTTCCTCCTGATAATTAATAGTAAATTGATTTGGAATGTAAATTTTTAATTATTGATGTTTAATGCAGTTAATAGTTTATTCTTTAGAGAAGATCCTGATTTCTTACATCATCCATGTCATCAAAGTCCTGGTTCTCTCCAACCATTCCCCAGATGAATGTGTAGGCCCTTGAGCCGCATCCGGAATGTATGGACCAGCTGGGAGATATGACGGCCTGCTCGTTTCTCATTACGATATGCCTTGTCTCCTGAGGCTCGCCCATAAAATGCATTACAAAAGCATCCTCGGGAATATCAAAATAAAGATATACTTCCATTCTTCTGTCATGAGTGTGACAAGGCATGGTATTCCATACGCTTCCCGGCTGAAGACAGGTCATGCCCATCTCAAGCTGACAGCTTTCAACCTGACCGGGAAGGATGTATTTATTGATGATCCTGTGGTTTGCTTCCTCCATAGATCCAAGCTCTTTTTTATTCTCGGGCTTTATAACAACTTCACCCTCGCCCGCTTCTCCCTCTCTTTTAATAAGGACTGTGGGATATGTCATATGCGCGGGAGCGGAATTAAGATAGAATTTTGCGGGATCCTCAGCATCGTCACTTTCAAATGAGATATCCTTTGTTCCCATTCCGATATATGCTCCGTCTCTTGCCGCAATATGGATCCTTCGTCCGTCAGCCGTAACGGTTCCTGCTCCGCCGATATTGATGATTCCGAGCTCTCTCCTGTCACAGAAATGATCGGTTCTTAATTCGTCACCTGCGGTAAGAACAAGAGGTCCCTTAACAGGTACAGCGGATCCCGTGATTATCCTGTCGATATGGCTGTAGACTAGCTTTATCTCATCTGCCTTGAAAAGATCACCGATGAAAAACTCCTCTCTCAGTCTTTCGGTTGTATAGTATTTCATATCCTTGGGAGAAGAAGCTGTTCTGAGTTCCATGTTTTAAGCCTTCCTTTCTGATGTGAAACAAAATTTTTCTTACATCGAAAATTATAATATCACAAAGTTGAAAATTATGAAAGCCCTTACATAAAGATTTTTTAACTTTTTTCAAGGTTTTGTATTATGGCATTACAGGTTTTGGGGGAGTTTTTATGAAAGCACTTTATCTTTAGAATAGAGATTTATGGATTCTCCGGCAGGAAAATGAACATAATTCGCCCTGTTTTTTGACGCGCCGGGGCCATAGCTTTCAATCTCAGCAAAATAGAATTTATCATGGGCCCCTGTCTTATCCCAGTCATGAAAGCCCGTTTCGTTAATATGATCATCAAGGTAGCATGAAACAAGGACCATCCTTGCATAGTTCCTCCAGGGACGGGCAAGATATACGCTTTCCTTTGGACATCCTTCATTTAAAAATCTGCAGGAGTTAAAAACATATCCGTACTGCTCTCTTTCATATGTGGATGGCGCTGCGCAGTATCCGGGAGCTTTTGAAACTATATCGCATTCATCAAAAAAACAGAGTGCGCTTCCGAAGATAAAATCCACATCTCCGCTGATCCTGCATTTTTTGTAATACTGCTTTCCTATGATGCGCTCATCATTTTCCGTTGGTCCCCTAAAGCCACCGGGTTCCATCTCCTTAAGGGGCAAAGGTCCCGTAAACAGGGTATCCTGAAAACTGTCGAAGATACAGCCTATTGCTTCGAACCTGTCTCCTTCTGCAAAAAGAGCAATGCACTGTCCGCATTTTTCCCGGGGAGATGCTGTATTTTTAATGCACAGGTTTTCCAATCTGTTACCATCACCTTTTATAAAAAAGGTATATGACCTGAAGGTTCCTCTTTTTATGCCGTCTGGCATAATGAAAAAAGCATAGTCATCCCATTCGATACTGACATCCGAAGGGTCTTCTCCCATGCCTTTTATCGTGATATCATCACGTCTTATATATACCTTTTCTTTGTAAACTCCCGGGGCAAGACGCAATAAAACAGCGCCTTCAGGTGCTAAAGACGCTGCTTCGGATATACTCATTCCGGGTTTTAAGTCAATTATCTTCATCCGTTTCATCAACTCCGGTCTTCTCGATCATCTCACCTTCATATCCCGAAATACTTACATTTTTTAGTACCAGTTTTTTTACATTCCTTGCAAAAATTCCCTTTTTGGAGCAAGCTTCAACACCTTCACTCATTGCAGGCCGGTCTGTTTCCGCATTTTCCGCAAAAGAGATCTGCACATTCGAAAGCACGATCTCCTCTATCTTTTCCTCGGGAAGTCCGTCAAAAAATGCTGCGGCAACATGGCAGTTTTCGGCTTTGATATTTTCAAAAACAAACTTTCCTATGCTGGGAGTCCTGTCATCAACAGGAAGAGGATCCCTGGACTGAACATATCCCGTCTTTCCGTCGGGGTCACAGAAATAAAAGGCGTTAACAACAAAGGGAGTCTTAACATTATCCATATCGATATTTCTGAAAACGATATTATCCGTAACTGCATCACGTCCGCGCCCGCGTCTGGTCTTTATCCTGAGTCCGCGGTCAGTTCTCCTGAAAATGCAGTCCTCAACGGTGATGTTTTTGATACCGCCCGCCATCTCGCTTCCGACGGTGACCGCACCGTGACCGTTCTCCATAAGACACTGTCTGATATGTATGTTCTCGGAA
This sequence comes from uncultured Lachnospiraceae bacterium, assembly GCA_900320825.1. Classification (GTDB taxonomy): domain Bacteria; phylum Bacillota; class Clostridia; order Lachnospirales; family Lachnospiraceae; genus AC2028. Next base: position 8,389 of record ONTX01000239.1, read on the forward strand.
GATTTCTTATGATTTTTTGCCATATAAATCTTGCCCGACTTAATTGCAATGCAGTCATCCCCGAGAGTGAACCTTATCCCCATCACCTTAACACCGTTACAGCTCTCGGGATCAAGACCGTCGGTATTGGGTGAATCCGCAGGGTTTTCAATAACCATGTCATAGAATTCAAGACTGTCGGAATAGTAAGGATGAAGTGTCCATGAAGGAGAATTCTTAAGAGTGATACCCTGAATGGTAACATCTTTGCAATGAGATAAAAAAACAAGCCTAGGCCTGAATGCACCCACCATCTTCTTAGGATCATTCCACCAGTTTTCATCCGATGCATTACCGTTTATGGTACCCTGTCCGTAAATGGTGACATCACTTACATTAAGTCCTGTGACTATCCCTGCAAACATGGGAAGCGGATTGCCTTCCCAGGTTCCGAGATTATATTCATCTTTCTCATCATAGCTCTGAATGAGTCCGGGCAGTTTCGGGAAAGCGTCTCTCTTTGTATCTGCAAGTATTTCGGCACCTTTTGCAAGTTCTATATTTATTCCGCTTTTTAAAAACAAGGGACCGGTATGATAAGTTCCTTCCGGAATCAGTACTCTTCCGCCTTCGGGGCATATCATGATCGCAGCCTGAAGAAATGCGGTGTCGTCAGTTTTACCGTCACCTGCAGCACCAAGATCACGGACATTTACGGTTACGGATTCTTCGCATGTTGTAAATTCTATAGTTGCAAGAGGATCAGAGCATGTAACCTCTTCGCACCCTTCAGCGCCTTCACAGAGGCATAGACTGTAATCGTTACCGGGCTTAAGGTCATAAACCGAAGTGATCACTTTGTCTGTTACAAGATAATCTTTACCGTTTAAAAAAAGATGATAATCCTTTTTCGTATAATATTTTCCACCGTCGCATATCTCTACAACAGCAAATCTTGCATTTTTTTTCAGAAGTCTTAATTCCATTTCATGCCTTTCAAAATAATGCCGGCTTAGGGGCCGGCATTACTCATTTACTCATTTGCTCATTAAATATTCGGAATATGCCATAAGAAAAGGTCCTACGCCCTTCGAGTCATCGTTTACAATCTCTTCGGACAGGTAATATTCCACGCTTCCGTCTCTTACGGGATTGTTCTCAGGTCCAAGTCCCGCCACCTTACAGATGCCGCTTAAAACCGTCTTTCCATCTTCGGTCTTAAGTTTATCTTCTATAAGTCCTTCCATTATCTTCCTGCCAACAGGCAGATACTTTTCGGATAAAAGCACGCCTTTCCTGCATCCCTTGAGAATTGCATATGCGATCATGGAACTGCCGGAAGTTTCAAGATAATTACCTGTCACATCAGGTCTGTCTATGACCTGGTAAAAAAGACCGCTTTCTTTATCCTGATACTTCAAAAGCCCGGTGACATGCTCTCTGAAGATATCACGAAGGTAAGCATACTGTTCAAAGATCTCTTCGCTCATAAGATCCATGACATCAATAATTGCCATCATATACCAGCCCATGCTGCGGAGCCAGAAGTTTGCGGAACATCCTGTTTCCTTATCTGCCCAGAAAGCTTTCTTAGTCATATCACAGGCATGGTAATTGAGCCCTTTATCTTTATTTCCAAGGTATTTTTCAACATTTTTGAACTGATCTATTATGTCGTTGTATTTTTCCTTGCCGTCATACCTTGTCTCATATTCCATATAAAAGGGCTGTGCCATATACAGGCCGTCAAGCCATATCTGGTCGGGATATATCTTCTTATGAAAAAAATTACCTGTACTGCAGCGGGGATGTGATCTGAGCTGATCCATGAGTACTTCTATAGCTTTTCTGTATTTTTCTTCACCTGTTTTATCATAAAGAAAATACAGAACTCTTCCGCTTAATATATTATCGATATTGTATTTTTCC
>ONTX01000466.1 GCA_900320825.1 uncultured Lachnospiraceae bacterium
AAAAGAGAAAGAGAAATTTCTTTTACTTTGGTTTTATGAAGACTCTTCCTTTATTTTTGCAAAACAGCTTATATGATGAAGGTCATTACAACAACGGTGATAATGTGATGGCTCTTAATATAGCCGGATACAGTGCCGAGGAGGTTGAGGACAGTAACAAGCTTTCTGTCGGGTACAGCGAGGAATTCTATGCCTGGTATTCTGTCCTTGATAATATGACAAATATCACCACAATAGAGGAAGACGGCAAGGGTGAGTTTTTGATGATGTACAATAACACTACTCACGAGCCCAATATCCTTCAGCTTCCCGATTACAGGCCTGCCATGTATGTGGATAATACGGCTTATCCCGTGGACGGATATTATTCGATCAATGGTGTGGGGCTTGATATGAGAAAAGAGTATGCCGTTGAGACTTATCATATCAATATGGCGGCACTTCTTAGGATCGGTGAATGGCTGGACTATCTTAAAGCAGAAGGCGTCTACGATAACACAAGGATCATCATCGTGGCGGATCATGGAAGCAGAAAGTGCTGGTTCGATCATTTTGAACTTGATGAATACAAGACTCCAATGGAGTATTTTCTCCCGCTTTTTATGGTAAAGGATTTTGATGCTCACGGATTCCAGATCTCGAATGATTTCATGACAAATGCCGATGCCTGCGTCATGGCTGTAAGCGGAGATGTTGTAGAGGATGCGGTTAATCCTTTTACAGGTAATGCCCTTGACGGACACCAGAAAACCGAAGACCCTGTAAGGGTTACGATAAATGCAGATCTTAATGTTGAGGAATTCCACGGAAATAAATTCACCAAGGGTCACTGGTACACCGTAAGCGGCAGCCCTTATCAAAAAGAGAGCTGGCAGTATATGGGGTATGAATAAAGAATTATAATAAAGGTTAAATATGGACTTCAAACTTCACTCAGAATACAAACCCACAGGTGATCAGCCACAGGCAATAAAAGAACTGGTTGAAGGCTTCAAGGCCGGGAACCAGTTTCAGACTCTGCTCGGAGCTACAGGCTCCGGCAAGACGTTTACCATGGCTAATGTCATCGCAGCTTTAAATAAGCCCACACTGATCATCTCTCATAACAAGACTCTTGCGGGCCAGCTCTATGGCGAGATGAAAGAATTCTTTCCCGAAAACGCCGTTGAGTATTTTGTATCATACTACGATTATTATCAGCCCGAAGCATATGTGCCCCAGTCCGATACCTACATTGCAAAGGACTCTTCCATAAATGACGAGATAGATAAGCTCAGGCTTTCCGCAACCGCATCCCTTGCCGAGAGGAAGGATGTTATAGTCGTGGCTTCCGTTTCATGTATCTATGGTCTGGGCTCTCCCGATGAATATAAGGGAATGATCCTGTCCTTAAGACCCGGTCAGGAGATAGACCGGGATGAGGTTGCCCGTTCTCTTATTGCCATGCAGTATGAACGAAATGAAATGGAAAAACGTCCCGGACTTTTCCGTGTAAATGGGGATGTGTTGGAACTTTATCCTGCACAGGGTGGAGATTACATGATCCGCATTGAGTGGTTTGGAGATGAGATCGATCGAATACTGGAAATTGATCCTGTTAACGCTAAGCCGAAAAATACTTTGGAGCATATCGCCGTTTTCCCTGCGTCCCATTATGTTGTAAGCCGTGATGCACTTTTGAAGGGCTGTGATGCCATAGAAGAAGAACTCAAGGAGCGGGTTAAGTACTTCAAGGGTGAGGACAGACTAATAGAGGCACAACGCATTTCAGAGAGGACCTCCTTTGATCTTGAGATGCTCCGTGAAACCGGATTTTGCTCAGGTATAGAGAATTATTCAAGGCATTTGAACGGTCTTCCTGCAGGTGCGCCCCCTCTTACTCTTATGGATTTCTTCCCTGATGATTTTCTCATTATCATCGACGAGTCCCATATGACAATACCCCAGGTCCGCGCCATGTATGCAGGAGACAGATCCAGAAAGACAACTCTTGTTGATTACGGTTTCAGGCTTCCGTCGGCACTTGATAACAGACCGCTTAATTTTGAAGAGTTTGAATCTCATATTGACCAGATGCTTTTTGTATCGGCGACTCCTTCAGAATATGAGGAAGAGCATGAACTTTTGCGTGCCCAGCAGGTCATCCGTCCCACGGGACTTCTTGATCCGCCCGTTGATGTACGCCCGACTCTCGGACAGATCGATGATCTTATCGGAGAGATAAGAAAGGAGACTGAGAAAAAGCATAAGGTTCTTATCACAACCCTTACCAAGAAAATGGCAGAGGATCTTACAGACTATCTGAAGGATGCGGATATCAGAGTCAGGTATATGCATTCCGACATCAAGGCTCTTGAAAGGACCAAGATCATCCGCGATATGAGGACGGATGTATTTGATGTGCTCGTGGGAATAAACCTTCTTCGTGAAGGACTTGATATCCCGGAGATTTCTCTTGTTGCCATAATAGATGCGGATAAGGAAGGATTCTTAAGGAGTGAGACTTCACTGATCCAGACCATAGGCCGTGCTGCAAGGAACTCGGAGGGGCATGTTATCATGTATGCCGATACTATGACTCGTTCCATGCAGGCTGCCATCGATGAGACTAACAGAAGGCGTGCCATTCAGGAAGAGTACAACAAGGCTCACGGCATCACGCCAAAGACCATAGAAAAGGCTGTCCGAGATCTCATCAGTATCACTAAAAAAGTTGAAGCCGATGATATCAAGTGGAAGAAGGATCCCGAGTCCATGTCCGCAAAGGAGATCAAGGCTCTCATCCAGCAGACAGAAAGTGAGATGCGCAAAGCCGCAGCAGAACTTGACTTTGAACGCGCGGCATACTTAAGAGACGAACTATTCGAACTCAAAGCCTCACTCTGAAACACGGGAACGGTTCCGTCGTTTCACTATCAAACAAATGTTCGAAAAAATTGTTGCCAATTTAAATCTAAAATGGTATGCTTTTTTAGTCGTATTAACAACCATGAAAGCAGTACCGATATGAAAAATGAAACAAAGATCCTCCCCAGAAACAGGATAATAGTAAGGGGAGCTAAGGAAAATAATCTAAAGGATCTCTCGGTGGAAATACCGAGGGATTCTCTTGTTGTAATGACGGGAGTTTCGGGTTCCGGAAAGTCCTCCCTTGCCTTTGATACCATCTATGCCGAGGGCCAGAGGCGCTACATGGAGTCTCTTTCCTCCTATGCAAGGCAGTTCCTCGGACAGATGGAAAAACCCGATGTTGAATCCATAGAGGGTCTTTCTCCCGCCATTTCCATAGACCAGAAATCAACCAATAAAAACCCCCGTTCAACGGTAGGTACCGTAACCGAGATCTACGACTACTTCAGGCTTCTCTATGCAAGGATCGGAATCCCGCACTGTCCGGAATGCGGAAGGGTGATAGAGCGCCAGACCGTTGATATGATAGTCGACCGCATCATGGAGCTTCCGGAAGGGACCAAAATCATGCTCATGGCACCTGTTGTCAGGGGCAAGAAGGGGCGCCATGAAAAGCTTCTTGAAAGCGCCCGCAAGTCAGGCTACGGAAGGGTCCGTGTGGACGGTATAATGTATGAGCTGACCGAGGATATAACTCTCGAAAAAAATGACAAGCACAACATCGATATCGTTGTGGA
>ONTX01000240.1 GCA_900320825.1 uncultured Lachnospiraceae bacterium
CAACCATTGATTCCATTCATCATCATGACCGTTCTTTACCAAAATATAGGTTTCTTTCCCATTTTGTGGATAGTTAGTCTGGATATGATAATTACTGCTAAACCTGGTAAAAGTTATGATGTTACCTAAGGGCGAAGACGTGACTCGATCCACATCATTTCTAATTGAATACGTTTGCATCTGGGCTCTATCGCTGTCACCAATGAGTACGTGGTTCACATTGTATTCAGCATATTCGCCTAACCTGTCAATCGTACCTTTGGATATTTTTAAACCATCATGTGAAATTGATTTGTTGTTAATATCTGTAAGCAATACCAGGCGGTCCTCTTTTTCAGAAAATTCATCTTCGAAAACTGCTAATACAAAATGGCCTTTTGATTGGATTTCTTCGTTTTGATGTTTTCGCTCATAGATGATTGGGTCGAATCTCTCTCGCAGGTCGGAAATCCTTTTTTGAATAATTTCTTTTCTTTTTGAATTCTTTAGAAATGTTTTCATGTCTTGATCAACATAGTCCACAATCTTATCTATCCACTGACAATAAGGGAGTTCTTCGCACAGATCTGCATTATACATAGCTTTTTCAATTATGTTAACCTGAGACCTGGTTAATCCTAATTGATAATATATAAGCCCAATATACGGATATTCCGTTAATTTTCGTGCACAAAAACGTGGATGTCGTTTTGCAAGTTCATTGAACAAATCCTCCCAAGCTTCTCTGTGGTTGGTATGACCAGGAAAATGGGCTCTCAACTGTTTTGTAATATAATTTCCAAGCCCCCTTTCGTTCTCTCTATTACATTCACTAGCCATCACTATTACAAAAACAATATAGATCAAAAAAGGACAATCTAAATAATTGTAGAATCCTTCATCTATATATATGGTTGCAAATTCAAATAAGTTTCTGCTATTATAAATACGATAAAGGGATTCTGGTATAGACGTTCCTATGAACCGTTGTCTTAATGTACGATATAATGCTTGCCGCTCATTTATAGGAAGCATAATGAGGGACAAAAAAACATCGTAGCCACCAAGCCCATTTGCAAATCCAATTTTTTCTAACTGTTCTCTGTCAATATACAATGAGACTTCATCCTCTTCGCTATCACCATTGTTGAAGAAATACGAGAATAAAACTTTATTCCAGCTAATAAATAGTTCTGTTAGTTCTGTAATACTCATATTTTCGTATAATTAGAATAAATAATAGATAACAAGATTATGATATTCTCCATTCGATTATGCCATCATAATGTCGTCTGTCTTGGTTCATCTTGTGTAACAAGTTCCCTATTTCGCTATTAGGGTCTCTTAAAGTTATCACCAAGGTGTCAATAGCTCGAGTAAGCGGCATGAGCGACCACATATATGTCATGAGTTTTGCCGTTTCAGGTATACCAGCACCTTGGAAAGATGCCATCTCTCCACTTTGGAGTTTTGACAAAAACGAATCATACTTATAATTGATCAAAAGATCAAAATCGTAACAAATAACAGACCATCCTTCAAGACCACGACAGGAATCATATTGATACAATCTGCATAAAGAATTGTCTAACGAAAAATACTCTTTGTTTTCTGGATTGGTCCCATCAAATAAGTAGATTTTATTCTGCTTATACAATTCATATTTAAAGAATTGTCCATTCTGAATATCTTGCGGTGGTACCAAAAAAAGTATGTCATAAGGTTCAGCATTAGCCTTTCTTCCGTCCTTTAACAATTCTACATGGAGGTCAGTCATATAATTTTGAACAACAATAACTCTACCTCCATTATATTGATCATTCTCATCTACATGCCAATCAAGCCCAAGTTCTCTGGCAAAGCCATTTGCAAATCTAACTAAGTTTGGTTTCTGGCGAAGACATACCACATCTTTCTTTTTATACACATCAACAACACCTTGAGCCCAATCTATTTTATAGTCAGAGCGCATAAATTGATCGACTCCATCGGCGACGACAATACGTTCAGGTCCATAAATAGCATAAAGAATCTCCTTTTCTAATTCAAGCCAATCTTGCGCCTCATCAACTAGGACATAGTCCCAGTCAATTAATTCAGAAGAATCCTTGAAATTTTGCACCTCTGATTTAGAAAGGCTACCAGAGATGTATTCAAACATTTCTTTCAAATCATTGATATATCCCGTCTTATTGAAATACTCATCAGTGTCATCAACAATCTTGTCATTACGAACTCCCAATAAAACCATAAGATCCATAAAGAAAGAATGCAAAGTATCTGTTACTACAGTAGGTTTGTCTGGCTTTGAATAAATACCTGATAAAAACAATAATCTATTGATGTCACTAATAAGTGCATGATTATATGTCAAGAGAACACATCTCTTACCTTGATTCTTATAAGCAATAGCAACTTGTAGTAATTTTATAGTTTTACCTGTACCTGCTCTACCCTCAAATAGTGTCAGATTATTGGAGTTAATGTGATCTATTTCTTTAGAGGCATATTTCATTGAAAGGAAATTGAGCCTATTTTGGGTCAATTGTCCAACAACGACTCTACGTTGTGTAAAATGCCTCGAAATATCAGCAATAAAGTTTGTCCCTGAACAACAATTCATCCACCCTTTTTTACGATCTTTATTCCAACTAACAGAATCGGGATATACAATGATCGTCTTTTGAATTAGCTCTTTAAATGAGAAATATTTTGGCAGGGCATTATCACTATATGCTATACCGTCTATTGCACGCACAACAACATCGTCCAATTCACTGCCTGCTATTTCTCTCAACCATATAAAATTATTAATAAAAGGAGAATAGCCTATATGTTTTTTCAAATAGGTTTTAAAATCAAACCGCTGCTTGCGACTTTGACTAGAGACAGGATGCCAAACACCATCATATTTTACATTAAAACCATTTTTAAATAATTCCACATTTCTATAATCATGGTCTTTGACTTCAATCACATAACACAATCGTTGTACTACAATATCTTTTTGGATACGATCAATAGGATCGTACAAATTATAAGTAACCCCTCTTAAATCGCACAGCACAACTATATCAATTTCACCAGTTGACCCACCTCCAAATGTAACATTTGTCAGTAGACATATATTTCCTGATGCAGAAGGCATTCTACCAAATTCTTGATAAAGAATGTTACGAAGTTTTTCAACAGCCTCCTCCTCACGAGTATCGCCAGAAACATCCCTCGTTATATTAATAATCGTGATTTCAACCATAATAATATAATTAGAAGAAAAGTTATCAAAGAATTGATGCAAATATAACACAAAAGAAATAAAACTCCAAATATAATTTCTGTTTATTTTTTGAACACATCAACATTTTGGGAACAAACACGAGGTATGAATATGTGCTTTATTTCGGCTCATTAATGGAACAAGGGGCAGCTTTGTGAATGATATCACCGAGATAGGATGCTGCGAAATGTTGCTTTCGCATATGCTCATCGTGGCATCTATGTACTCCTCCCATATGCCAGAGGATAACATCTTCTTCAATAAAAGCGAGACGGAAGCCTGAACACCCCAACCTGACGGACATTAAGGATTAGTACTGACAAGGCTAAAAATATGGCGTCGGTGATTGTGCATACCACCAAAGACTGGCGAGACATCCATCACTTGTTCATAACGCCTCCATATGCGGGTGTTGGTGGCGCATATGACAAATCGCGGATAGCAACGATTCACCATGATGATCTCATCTAAGATTCCTCCACGGCCAAAGCGGTCATAGTTACCTCCAAAGCCATGATCCTGAAGGAGGAATAACCACGGTGCCTTTGAGTATTCTCTCACGAACAGTTGGTAATACGTCGCAATACCATCAGCGAAGAGAAAGGTGACAACAAAATGCTCTGCACCCCATGAGTCATCTCTGTCCTCATCCCGTTCCATAATTAAGGATAAACAATAGGGTGTCTCATCGTGGTCAACAAATGTATTGGGGTCGCCATACAAGGGCTTCCTTCTGACCATGAGAGGATACTGCCCATTGGGCATGATGTCACTTTCGTTCCATTCCAGTTTCCCTATGGAATGATACCCGAGTAGGCTGTCTCTCTGTGCGAGATGGTTTTCCAGAACCGTTCGTTTTACCCCATAATCCACATAGAGAAAAGAATG
>ONTX01000371.1 GCA_900320825.1 uncultured Lachnospiraceae bacterium
GGGGAAAACAAAACTATTATTATGTATTACGGCAATCGCTGTGATAGGCTGTCTTTTGGTTGGCTGCACAGCAAACAGCGGTTCTTCAAAAGCAATGATCAGGAATCTGGGATATGACGTTCCCGGTGGGCAATCTTATTCCATTGATCAGATGCTGGAAACAAAGAATATTGATAAGCTTAGTCTTACAATTCTTGACACGAATATTCCTACGGCTAAACTGTCAGATGATGGGAAGAACATATACGCAGGCGATACATCCGGATATATTCATCTGGGAATACTTAAAAATGGAAAGAGCGTCGGGGAATCTGATGACTTTTATCTCTTTGTTGCTCTTTCAGAAGCTGAACAGGAAGAGGTAGAAGATAATTCCGGAGAAGCATTTTCCGTTATAGATAAATATCTTCATGATGTTTTCTTTACCGAAGAGAATAATAACGAGGAAGGCAGAGGAAAGTTCAAGGTTATCTATAACACGGCAGATTCTTATGGCCTTGAGAAGGATATGACGGAAAAGCTTTTTGCCGAATACGTGGATAAGTTTAAAGATGCAGAGCTTCAGGGCGTTCTGGGCCTTTATGTCCAGGATCCTTTTGAACCGACTAAGGAAAATGTGGCAGGATCATACCACGCTCTTTATAAAACAAAAGACGGGGGAAAGCTGTATCTTGATATCAGCGGAAAGGTCAATAGTGATTCATCAGTAAGTATAACTGTGAAGGAACCGGCCAGGGACGGCGGTGGCAGTCAGCTTTATGATACTTTGTTAAATGCATTTCCTGAATACCGGAGTTATACAGAAATTCCACCTGACGGCATGGATGTTAAGATAGGTGAAGAATATATGCTTTATTCCAGATATCTGCCGTACAATGAAACTAATGATGCAAATGGGCTTAATCTGAAAACTCATTCGCTCAGCTATTCATTTGTTATTCATATGGATAAATGATAGACAATGTGACTTTAGTCATATCCAAAAGGTTTCTTTTTTCACTACAAAAGAATAATATGAGATTTTATAATAAGCGTGTCAGTCGGAAAACGGGCTGCACGCTTATTTTTGTGACATGCTATATTCTAAAGAAATGGAGAGAGGAAGATGGGAACAATTCTAAAGACGGTTGATCTTACCAAGAAATATGATAACAAAATCGTTGTGGATAATCTGAATATAGAAATTGAAGAAGGAGAGGTTTTCGGACTTCTCGGACCTAACGGGGCAGGAAAGAGTACGACCATGAATATGATCTGCGGAATCGTAAGGCCGACACTCGGAAAGACTATGTTCATGGGTGAGGACTTCGGGAAGAACAGAAAGAAGCTTATCAATAATCTTGGATATATTCCTCAGGAGCTTGCAATTCACGGTAACTTAAAAGCCTGGGAAAATGTTGAGCTTTTTACCTCGCTTTACGGTATCAGGGGCGCTGAGCTTAAAGAAAGAATAGATGAATCTCTTAAGTATGTCGGCCTTCTGGAGAAGCGGAATGATTACGCGAAGACTTTTTCAGGGGGTATGAAGAGAAGGCTGAATATAGCCTGTGCCATAGGTCATCATCCTAAGCTTCTTATATTTGATGAACCTACTGTAGGTATTGATCCGCAGTCCAGGAATTTCATCCTTGAGAAAATCAAGGAGTCAAACAGGAACGGGGCAACAATAATCTACACCAGTCACTATATGGAGGAAGTCGAAGCTATCTGTACCAGAATAGCGATAATGGATAACGGCAAGGTTATAGCAATCGGGACGTCGGAAGAATTGAAGAAAATGGTGGTTGATGATACCGACAAGATCACTCTTGAGGAAGTATTCCTTACACTTACAGGTAAGAAGCTTCGTGACTATTAATGGGTGATTACTTACGAGGATAATAAGATGATCAGATATTTAATAAAAAACAATTTCAAACTGATGGTAAGAAGCATCACTAACAGTATTATGATCGTTATAGCTCCGCTCATACTTATATTACTGCTTTCCAGTGCATTTAATGAGACTATGAGCAGATACGATAATGATTCCGATATAGTTGCCGGATACATGATAGAAGGTAATGATGTGTCAAATGAAATGATAGAAGCTTTTGTGGAAGGCGCAAAGGATAACGGAGTTATACTTCGGGAATATCATACGGGAAAACCTGAAACTATTTTAAAGGATGAGGATATGGGAGGCTTTGTCATTTTCAAAGATGACTCATA
>ONTX01000387.1 GCA_900320825.1 uncultured Lachnospiraceae bacterium
AATAACTTTTATGCCCGCATCCTTGGCTTCCTTTACCACATCTGTGAGGGAGTCTGAATCGATGCAGACAACCACTATAACATCAACTCCCTTATCAATCAGATATCTGATCTGTTTTTTCTGCTCTTCGATATCTCCGTTGGCATTCTGGACATTAACCTCTGCTCCAAGATCCTTGGCTGTCTGAACAAATATATCCCTGTCACGCTGCCATCTCTCTATGAGGAAGGAGTCAAAACTCATTCCTATGGTAACGCCTTCCTCCGCAGGTTCACTTTCCGTTTCGCCCGGCATCTCGGTCTCTCCGCATCCGGCAAGCATGAAGAATGCAAGGAGAAATGCGGCAGTCATCTTTATTTTTTTCAAAATCGCTCTATTCATTTGGTCTGATTATTCTCCTTGTACTCAGTGGGGGTGAACCCGGTGTTCTTCTTGAATGTGCGGCTGAAATAATTGGGATCCGAATAACCGCAGGCCGCGCAGATCTCCTTCATGGACATATCAGAAGACAGCATCAGATCCTTAGCCTTCTCTATCCTGATATTGGTAAGGTATTCGATAAAGTTCTCACCGGTGGATTCCTTGAACAGTTTGCTGAAATAATAGGGAGATATATTTACCGCCCTGGATACATCATCAAGGGTGATCTCTTTGGCAAAGTTTTCTTCAATAAACTCCCTGGCGGCTCCGATGGTGTCGGTAGATTTTTCCTGGCGCTTGCTTCCGATATTGTGACAGGTCTCCCTGATCTTGGCAATAAACCATTCTTCCAGCTCAGAAGCCGTTTCCATTGACATAACTTCCGGAAGATATGAATCCCTGGATTCAAGCCTGTAAGTCATACCTCCGTTCTGATAGGCAATATGTTCTGACCACATGACAAATTCAAGGACCTTTAATCTGACCGTGTTTATGTTGCCGCCGCAGTTATCCTTTACCCAGGCCATGAACTGCTCGCAGCGAAGTACGGCATCATTGATATCCCCTCTTGAAACCGCATCAAAAAGACTCTTTTCAAGATCGATGGGATAATCATTTTCGTAATCGCATCCGATGGGAAGATCGTCCACATGGGCCACCTGACCGGTTGTTGCAACAAGAGCGGACAAGGATTCCTGATATGATTTTCCAAGCTGTCTTAAAGGCTTTACTCTTCCTATTCCCAGTCTGAAGCTTATATCCACCTTCTTGCGAAGATACCGCAAAAATTCCATTCCCTTATCAATGAGTTCTATCCTCTCATTGTAATCCATCCTGGGATCATTGTAGGGAACAAGCACCGCTATCTTGTTGGCCATAACGGCACCGACCTTACAGGGAAAGAAATCTTTCAAAGCTTCCCTTACTTCGGCATAATGATTCGACATCTTTACGGAGCTTCCCACCGCATTGGTCATATGGTTTCCGATCTGGGAATCACCGCACACAACACTCATCATGAATCCGTAATTTTCGGAAACACTCAGTACGGTTTTATAGTTATCAATATCTTCCTCGAAGTGCTCCTCAAAAAGAATATTGTATATCAGTCCGTTCTCAATGATGGGCTCGACACTTTCGAGTTTTTCTTTTATGAGAAGATCCTCACTCCTCTTTTTTCTCTCACCGTCGATCATCTCCATGGCTTTTTTTATCACCATGACGACCTTGGTTTTTTCCATGGGCTTATTGATATACTCAAGGACTCCAAGTTTGATCGCTTCCTTCGCGTAATCAAATTTGTCGTATGCGCTCATGATGATAAAAACCGTACCGGGAGAAAAATTCCTGATCTCCTTCATTGCCTCGATACCGTTGATACCGGGCATCTGGATATCCATTATGGCAATATCGGGTCTGAATCTCTCGGCAAGCTCTATTACGCTTCTTCCGGTCTTGGCAAATTCAACTTCGCATTCGCCCCCGAATTCTTTATCGATTATGAACTTTAATGATTCGATGACTATGCCTTCGTCATCGGCAAGCATTATTCTGTACATATCATGCACCTTTTAATAAATGTTCCCTCACTCTGCCCCGGCCGGCTTTTCCTCATATTCAAGAGGGATGTTTATTATCACCTCGGTCCCGAATCCGGGCCCTTTGCTTACAATGTTCATCACATCATCACGCTCGCAGAAAAGCTTAAGTCTTGCTATTACGTTATCCATTCCTATTCCGTTGGAGTCGCCCTTCTGCTCTCTTTCCCTGATGTGACCGCTCAGGACTTCTCCTATGTCTTCAAGACTCATCCCTTTTCCGTTATCCTTAACGGAAATATATACCCTGTCACCGTCTCTGTATACCTTCAGGGTTATCCAGCCTCTGTCGCCCATTTCCCTTATTCCGTGATTCACCGCATTTTCCACAATGGGCTGAAGGATCATTCCGGGCATCTTCACTTTAAGGAGGCGCTCATCTATCTGCGATTCATAATGGATATCACCGGAAAAGCGGACATTCAGTATCCTGATATAATTATCGACTATATCGATCTCACTTCCCACATCCACAAGCTCGTTTGTTTTCTTGATATTGTATCTGAAAAAATCAGCAACGGTCTGAACATATTCATATGTCCTGTCCGCACCTTCCATCATCGCAAGCTGGGCTCCCGCATTAAGCGTATTAAAAAGAAAATGAGGATTGATCTGTGCCTGAAGATATTTGAGCTGTGCATCCTTGAGATGGGTTTCCATCAGCAGCTCTTTCTCCTGCATCTGCCTTTCTTTTTCCATTCCCACGCGAAGCCTGTCGATATAATCCCTGATGCTGACAAGCATCTTTCTGAAGGCGGTTGTCAGGGTTCCTATCTCATCATCCGTTCTTGCGGGAGGAATGACCACATCAAAATCGCCCTCGGTAACTTCCTCCGCACTTCTTGCAAGTGCCTTCAGAGGTGCGATGAGATTACTGCTGACTCTGATTATGATAAGAGCACTTCCTATCAGCACCACAAACATTACAGCTACGGCAAACAGTTCAAATCTCCTGAATCCGCCTGCAAGATTTGTAAATCTTTCAGAGTTATAAACAAACTGTTCCCTGTTCATGCT
>ONTX01000243.1 GCA_900320825.1 uncultured Lachnospiraceae bacterium
AGTACCTTTGTTCATGTCAATCCTCCAAAAAATAAAACTCATTGCAGCTTTTGCTACAACGAAATTAATATATCATAAATATGTAAAAAAGTAAATGAAAAAGTCGCAATTTTCAGACATTTTTTGTGGAAATTGTCACTATAGACCGAGCTTTTTGAAGACCATCTCATAGCCGTCGCAACCATAATTGAGAGACCGGTTCACTCTGCTGATGGTAGCGGTGGAAGCGCCTGTTTTTTCCGCTATCTCAAGATATGTTTTCTTTTCTTTTAGCATTGTGGCAACTTCATATCGCTGCGAAAGTGAAAGAAGCTCGTTTATAGTACACAGATCTTCAAAGAAATCAAAGCATTCTTCTTTGCTGTCTAAAGTAAGAATCGCTTCAAAAAGATGTTCTACCGCTTCTGTTCTGATCTTATTGTTCATTAGCGCACCTCCTGCCGTGATCAATATCTGATCATCCTTTCATTCCTGATCGCTTTAACATTTTAGCACATTAAAGTTTAAAAGTAAATATGCTCTTGTGTGGAATTTTTTATTGCTATATAATTATTCTTACAATTTGCGGCTTAAAAGCTGATATTTATTGTGGTACGGTGAGACGATGACTATAGATATTAATGATCTGATCAAAAGCATTACGGAAAGTCTTAAGAGAATAGAATATATCAAGGCAGACGATATTCCAAACATTGATCTTTACATGGATCAGGTTACGAGTTTTTTGGATGAACGCTTAAGGAGCACCACCAGAAACAAAGGTGAAGACAAAATCCTGACCAAGACCATGATCAATAATTATGCAAAAAACGATCTTCTGCCGCCTCCTTATAAAAAGAAATACAGCAAGGATCACATGATCACGCTCATACTCATCTATTACTTAAAGTATTTTCTTTCGATAGGAGATATAGAGACCATACTAAAACCTATAAATGAGAACTATTTCGGACATGCCGGGAAAAGCGATCTGGCTGATATATATGATGAACTGATCGATAAAGAAGCACAGATGCTCGAGGGGATTATCGATGACATTATATCAAAGTACAAGGAAGCACAGACCATGTATGATAATGTCGGAGAGAAGGAAGCTGATAATCTCAGGCTTTTTGCATTTATAACACTTCTTTCTCAGGATGTATACATTAAGAAACTGCTCATAGAGAAACTGGTTGATGGTTTTGAAAAACGATCTTCGGGCGACAATGATAAGTCCTGAACTTGCAAACAGGATATTCATAATATATAATTAAAAGGTCAGTGAAATGACCTTAGAATTTACAGGATTTCATGACAGAAGGAGGATTTCACATGGGTTTTATTGCTAATCAGCTTGCCAACGTCATTGAGTGGGCCGATCAAAAAGAGGGAATGTTATTTTGGAAGTGGCAGAACCAGGAGATAAAAAAGGGTTCTAAGCTCATTATCCGCCCCGGTCAGGATGCTATATTTTTGTATAACGGCAAGTGCGAAGGAGTTTTTGAAGAAGAAGGTAATTTTGATATAGAATCAGATATCATACCTTTCCTTACCACACTTAAGAGCTTTAAGTTTGGTTTCAACACACCGCTCAGAGCAGAGGTTTTATTTATAAATACCTTGGAACAGCTTGTAAAGTGGGGAACTAAGAATGCTATCAATCTCCAGGCTCCGGGACTTCCCGGCGGTATGCCTGTCAGAGCATTCGGTACATTCAGCTGCAAGATAGCGGATCATGATGTTCTTATAGACAGACTTGCAGGTGTTCGTGCGTCATATTCTGTTGAGGATGTAAAAGAACGTATTATAGCTAATCTTGATCAGTTACTGATGGCAAATATCGCTAAGGAAGGTCGCGATATGTTTAACCTTCAGGTAGATGCCAGAAATATTGCGGCAGGCATCAGGGAAGAACTTGATGCGGATATGCTTAAACTGGGTATTACCATAACCGAGTTTAACATCGAAAGCTTTAACTATCCCGAAGAGATCAGAAAGATGCAAGAGAAGGCTGCTGGTCAGGCTATGGTTGGTGATGTTAACAAATATACCCAGATGGCCATGGCAGATTCATTCGGTAAAGGCGGCAGCGGTGGCGGAAGTATTGCAGCAGACATGGCCAGCATGCAGATGGGCATGGTTATGGGACAGCAGATGATGCAGAACATGGGCATGGTAAACAATGCAGGAGCACAAGGTCAGCCGATGGCAGCAGCACCTGCCGGCGCAAAGTTCTGTCCTAACTGCGGAACACCTACAAACGGTGCAAAATTCTGTTCCAACTGTGGAACACAGCTTGCATAGATCATAGCGACAAATTTGTAACAAACAGGGCTGTCGACGTTGACAGCCCTTTCTTAATGATATGGAAAATATGACTCAGACATTAAACAAAGAACAATTAAAGGCCGTCATGCATACAGAAGGACCCGTTCTTATTTTAGCAGGAGCCGGGAGCGGAAAGACAAGGGTCCTTGTTCATAGAATAGCATACATGATCGAAGAAAAGGGGATATCGCCCTTTAATATTCTGGCTATCACATTTACAAATAAGGCAGCAGGTGAAATGCGCGAAAGAATAGATAAGATGGTTGGCTTCGGGGCCGATCAGATATGGGTTGCAACATTTCATTCCACCTGCGTACGTATTCTCAGAAGACATATAGATCTTCTTGGATATGACAGCAACTTTACCATTTATGACAGTGATGATTCAAAATCTGCAATAAAGCAGGTCATGAAGAATTTGAATATAGACAGCAAACAGATTAAAGAAAAAAAGATATTAAATGTAATAAGTGCATGCAAGGACGTGCTTGAAGGACCCGAAGAATTTGAGAGTTATGCGACGGGATATGAAGAACAAAGAATAGCAGCCTGTTATAAAGAATATCAAAACCTTTTGAAGAAGAGTAATGCTTTGGACTTTGATGACATTCTTGTAAAGACGGTTGAACTCTTCAGAAAGTTTCCCGAAGTACTGGACAATTACAGAGAACGGTTTCGTTATATAATGGTTGATGAGTATCAGGATACAAATACGGCACAGTATGAGCTTATCCGTTTACTTGCCGGTAAATACAGAAATCTTTGTGTTGTCGGTGATGATGATCAGTCGATATATAAGTTCAGGGGAGCCAATATCAGGAATATTCTGGATTTTGAAAAGCATTTTACGGATGCATATGTAGTGAAACTTGAACAAAATTACCGTTCGACTCAGAATATTCTGGATG
>ONTX01000074.1 GCA_900320825.1 uncultured Lachnospiraceae bacterium
AAGGTGGTGTTTTCTGATTTAAGACATGTTATCTTCCGGCTTTGAGCTGCTCTGCATCCCTGTTAAGTTCATCCACAAGAGCGTTGATGGTTTCGACGATCTCCTGGTTCCTTCTGCTTGCTTCATATGTTCCGGTTGCATGAGCGGTAACCTCTTCGGTAACGGCGGATGCTGTCTGGATGCTGTTTACTATCTCTTCATTGGCCGATGCAAGTTTGCCTACGATCTGATCAAGATCCGATGTGTGCTTTTTAATGATATCAACGGTTCCGGATATCTGATCAAAGCTCTCGGCTGTTTCTACGGCACATTTGCTTTCTTCCTCACCTGCTTTAAGAAGCTTCTCAATGGTATCAACCATATTTCCGACCTGTGATACAACGCCGTTGATGAGCTTTGTGATATTCTCGGTTGCTTCCGTGGTCTGGCCTGCAAGATTTGAGATCTCCGTAGCAACGACTGCAAATCCTCTTCCTGCTTCACCTGCTCTTGCGGCCTCTATGGAAGCGTTAAGGGCAAGAAGTCTTGTCTGTGATGCAACGTTTGTGATTATGTCGGTGATGGAATTCATCTCCTCAGTGGTCTTCTTGAAAGTATCAAGGACCTGCTTAACATCATTTCCGGCTGCGTCGACTTCTTTGGTGAGATTTGTCATGCGGCTGATATTTTTCTGTCCGTTGTCAACGGCCTGTGCCGCAACGCCGACGTTCTCGGTGATGATATTCGAAGATTTTTCAACGTTATCGATGTGGTCTGAAATATCGTTTGTCTGCTCAAGCTGGTCCTGTGCGGCATTGGCAGATTCGTTTGTTCCCTGGGTTACCTGTTCCATGGAATCTATCGTTGAATCGATGGAGTCCTTCAGAGTGCTCATTTCAGTAGAGAGCTTTTCTGCGGTATCGGAGACTTTGTCTGAAACGTTCAGGATGTTCTGGAGCATATCGCTTGTCTGCTTGTTGATTCCCTCAAGCTTTTCTGAACGCATGATCTGGAAAGTATGATTTGTTCTGCTTACAAGAATCAGATAGATGATGATCATCACAGTTACAAGTCCCTGAATCTCAGCTGTTGCGGAGTTGGGCATGATCCCCGCCTTGAATTCAACAACTATCGCAATGATATTAACTATTACAACGCCAATGCCTATCGCTGTTATGTATTTTACGTCGTCATAGAGGCTGATGATGATCAGCATGGGGATAACATATGTAAATACCAGAAGATTTGACGTGGTCATGAGAACATATGTATACATGATTGCATAGCCTATTCCGACAACATGCTTTACTATTGAGGATGCATTATCCTGACTGTAGATAAACCATCCGATAACATTGGGCAGAATGTTGAGGATTATTACGACAGCAACATATCCTGCGGAACGGGTCTGCTTAAATATCTCAAGCAGATACGCAAGGCTGATGACGGAACAGATCGCTGTCATTGCCTGCAGCGCTCTTTTGTTGGCAAGAGCAAGTTCGAAATTATTTGTCTGTTCGTTTTGCTTCTCGTTCATGATGAATACTCCTTTTGCATCACGTGGTAAACATTCGCGTTTTCCGGATAAACCGGATATACATATTTTACCAAAAAAGCGGCCCGAATAACATTAAAAAACTCTTAAATAAGGAAGATATATCATTTGAAAGCATATATAAAAGAATATATAATTGATGTATATAGTTCATATACAGAGAAATGATACATTCTGCCGACTTTTTCAAAGATGATATAAGGAACGGATTCTATGTGCCCACTGCTGTGAAAATGGCGTGGGCTTCCTGCCTTGATGTCCTTTCCGAAATAGACCGCATATGCACAAAATATGATATTGCATATTTTGCCGACTGGGGTACTTTTCTGGGTGCTGTAAGGCATGGCGGTTTTGTTCCCTGGGATGATGATCTTGATATATGCATGAAACGTGATGATTATGTAAGGTTTCGCGAAGTGGCTGATTCGGAACTTCCGTCGCATTATGATATTCATGATTATGCAAGGCATGAAGATCACTGGATGTTTTTGGCACGCGTCGTTAATAATAAACGAATGAATTTTGACGTCTCCTATATGACGGAGCATTATAATTTCCCTTATCTTGCGGGCGTTGATATTTTTGTGAAAGATTATCTTTATGACGATGAAGAAAGGGAACATAAAAGAGATAAGGAGATCATGAATATTCTTGCGGTTGCCGAGGGAATAATCAGTAGCAGCATGAGTGATGATGCTCTGAAAAAGTGTCTTGGTGATCTGAAGATAAAATACAGATTATCTGTCCCTGCTGATTTCAGGAGCAGAGAAACTGCGGTAGAACTTTACAGACTTGCGGAGAGTATCATGTCCGAGGTAGGCCCGGAAGAAACCACACGCATAGGTCAGATCTACCCGTTTCTTCTTATGGGATCCGATAACCGGGTCGAAGAGAAAAAAGCATACGACGATATCATCAGGGTCCCTTTTGAAGATACTTCCATTCCCGTTCCTGCAGATTATTCGAAGATGCTTGCTTCAAGGTATGGAAATTATTTTACCGTTCGCAAAGTATGGAGCGGTCATGTGTATCCTTTTTATGAGACTCAGAAAGCTGAGATGGAAAGGCTTATGGGTTCACCCTTCCCTTCGTTTACATTTGATGCTTCCATGTTAAAAAAATCGTCAAAGGAAGACGACGGTTCTCTCAGAGTGCTTGCGTCGGAATGCATGGCTGAATTTGAAACTAAGATCAGTATCATGACAGAGGCCATAACTGCGGGAGATGTTGCTCTGCTTTTGGAAAACGCACAAGAGTTTACACAGCTTGCCTCGGATCTTATAACCTTTATCAAACAGGTTAAAGGGGACAAAAATACCGGAACCGAATTGTGCGTAACTGCTATCCTTAAAATGTGCAATGATATAGGCGATGCAATTCAGCTTTGTGCAAAAGGAGAAAAAGCAGATACGGAAGTGATCGCTGAAAGTTTTTCCGATGCTTTTGACAAGATTGAAAAACATATCATAAAAAGACGTGAAGTTTTATTTGTTGCGACAGGAGCATCACGCTTTACAGGTTTTTCAGAAAGCTATAACAAAGAGTGTGGCAGAGATGATACGGATATATATGTTGTTCCTGTCCCATATCTTGTCAAGGATCCTCTTGGGCAGATAATTACAAACGAAGAAGAGGCGGCTGTATCGGCTGACCTTGAAGCATATGGAGAATTTGTAAAAGCTGAGCATTTGTGCGAATATTATCTCTATGAACCATCGCTTCACTGCCCGGATGTAATATATATTCAGGATCCTTATGATGGTGAAAATCCGCTGCTTACTCTGCCTCCGGTATATTATTCGGAGAATCTGAGAAAATATACTGACAGCCTTGTCTTTATTCCTTTTGGAAGAACTTCGGATTTTGGACCGGATGATGTGACGGATGTCTGTAACATGAAACATTATGTTACTGCTCCCGGAATGGTATATTCTGATGAGATAAGGATATGGTCGGAGAATATAAAAGAAATGTATGTAAAATGTCTTTCTGATTTTGCCGGAAAAGAAACGGAAGATATTTGGATAGAAAGGATAAAGGTGGAAAAGATGCCTGAAAATTCAGAAGAAAGAAACGGAAAGAAAAAGATCCTTTACTGTATCGGTGCCAATGAAATGTTTGAGTATGGTGAGAAGGTTGCGGATGCTCTTCTTGACAGATTCAAAACATTTGTTGATGCAAGTGAAGGTATTGATGTGGGGGTTACCGTTTTTCCTGAGGACAGGAAAGAATGGAGTAATGCAAATTCTAAAACCGCATCAAAAGTTTTCAAGGCGATCGATGATGCGGTAACAAAGGACAATATAGAATTAATAACATCTGACGGAAGAAGTTATGAAGAAATTGCTTCGGGATATGATGCATATTATGGAAGTCCTTCTCCTTATGTTCTCATGTTCACCCAGGCCGGCAAGCCCGCAATGCTTTCCAATTACTCCGTAAACGGTAACGAGTAACACTATGCCATGAAGTTATACGAAAGAAACAGTTATCTAAAAGAATATGTCACGACTGTCACTAAATGTTTTTCGGAAGGAGATAAGATATATGTCGTTTTAAAGGATACCATCTTTTTTCCCGAAGAGGGTGGTCAGAACTCTGATACAGGATCATTGTCATTTGGTGACAACGTAATAAAAATCCTTCACGGAGAAATTACCGGAGCCGGAGAATCCGATATCAGATATCTTGTTGATACATTTGTTGAAGAGGGCACCGAAGTTACATGCAGACTTGACTGGGAATCAAGATTTGACAGGATGCAGAATCACAGCGGTGAGCATATTCTGTCCGGACTTATTCATAATATATACGGATACGATAATATAGGATTTCATTTAAGTGATGACGACTATGTCACATTGACGGTAAACGGAAAACTGGATGATGCGCAGATAAGGGAACTTGAGATAAAAGCAAACCGTGCTGTGTATGATGATCTTCCCATAACAGATTCTTATCCTTCGGATGAAGAGATCCAAAACATCTCATATAGAAGTAAAATTGAAATAGAAGGTCAGGTCCGTCTTATCAC
>ONTX01000245.1 GCA_900320825.1 uncultured Lachnospiraceae bacterium
TCCGGCACATTTGTTCTTCTATTGCGTGGCTTGTCAGCCCCATTCCTGATAGAATCCCTCCCCCAGCGCTTCGGTCACGTCTCCGACCACAAGAAATGCTCTGGGATCGATTCGTTTAACGATATCCTTGACGTCAACCAGCTCCTTTTTGGAGCAGATACACAGCAGGACTCTCTTATCCGCGCCGGTATACATGCCGCTGCCGTTGAGACCGGTCACCCCCCGGTCGAGGGACGTCATGATTTCTTTCGCTATCATATCACTTTCATCCGAGATGATGGTAGCCATTTTGGCCTTTTTACCCTGGTCAATCACAATGTCCACCACTTTTCCCATGATATAGACCGAGATCATTGCATACAGCGTATGCTCAATGCCGAACGTGACCAGACCTGCTGCCACAATGATGCCGTCAATGATCTGGATGAGACGGCCCACACTGACGCTTCTGATATGATGATGCAGAGACTCTCCCAGCATATCGGAACCGCCGGACGTCGCGTGTGCGACCAGAAGGAGTCCGGAACCAATCCCCATGATGAGACTTCCGTAGATGGCGACAAGCAGCAGGTTCTCCGGTATAAACGATATTTCCGGCAAAAAGGCCAGCTCTGCCGTCATCAGGATCCACACAAACCCGGTCCGCAGCACACTGTGCAGTCCCGAAACCTTCATGGCATACAGAAAAATCGGAATGTTCAGCACAAGGTTGCTCATCCAAAGGGGAATCTCATACCCAAGATATCTCGCCGAGACCGACCGCACGATAATGGACAGGCCGGACACCCCGCCGGTAACCAGCCCCGCCGGGTCATAAACATATTTCGTCGCAATCGTGGTGAGCGTCGCACCTGCGATCATAAGAAGAACGTCTGTTATGAATTTTCTGAAGTCTTTTCCCCGAAGTTTTGTTTTTACTCTTTCCATATCATCACCGTTCCTTTGCTTCTTTCGGGGGCAGATCTGTCATTTGCCCCGCACCAAAAAAGATGCCGGAGACAAATCAGTACTTCTGATCTGCCCCACGGCATCTTTTCTGAATATTTACTT
This sequence comes from uncultured Lachnospiraceae bacterium, assembly GCA_900320825.1. Lineage (GTDB taxonomy): Bacteria > Bacillota > Clostridia > Lachnospirales > Lachnospiraceae > AC2028. Next base: position 1,051 of record ONTX01000245.1, read on the forward strand.
TAACGTAACCCGAAGAAAAATGCAAGATGGATAATATTTATAAAAATTATAACCCGGCTCACCGCTTTCTCTCGCTGACCGGATGATAATCATATCAATTATAATAAAGCTCACCGCCTTCTCTCACTAAACAGATGATAATCATATCAATTACAGAGAAACTCACTATTTGTTGTAAGCAAAACATGGTGAGTCATCAGCATAGTGCTTTGAATTATCCCAAAATCACCCTCTATACTAGCTATAGCAAAGGTGAGTATTCTCTCCGGAATATGATTATTCATCCTGATGCCTATTAGAACTGGTGAGCTTTGTCTTGATTGTAATGATTCTTGTCCTTATCAAGATACTTTTGTGGTGAGTTTTTTAACATCTTCCCTACTTTCCACTGTTTTACAGCATTCCTGCTATTTTCGTTCTCCGCTGCTAACTGAATGATGATTTATTATAAATCCTGCGCTACAATGAAAATGCCGAAAGAAGCACGGTTCTAATTAGACCACCCCGATGCTCTTCTGCATCCGGTGAAAGGAGTACCTTTGAAAAAATTGATGAAGGCTGTTGTCGTCATTGCACCCGGACAGGTGGAGGTCCGTAACGACGTCCCGGTCCCGGAGATCGGCGACTACGAATGTCTCGTAAAAACGCATGCATGCGGGCTCTGCAACGGAACGGATCTTCAGGTCATTGCGGGAACGATAGAGGAAAAATCCGGCTTTGGCGGTTTTCCTACTGTTCTTGGGCATGAGGGAGCGGCAGAAGTCATTGAAGTCGGACGTAAAGTGCGTCACATTCAGGTCGGAGACCGCTTCATCCACAATAATCTTCGCCCGGATGTCGGGAACGGCTATTCCAAAACCTTTGGGAGCATGGCGGAATATGGACTTGTATGCGATCATGAAGCCATGGCGGAAGATGGATTTACGCCCTCAGAGATGCCTTTTTATAAGAAGCAGAAACAATTTCCAAAGGAAATCGATTATATAGATGCCGCCATGCTGCTCTCCCTGGCGGAAAGCCACAGTGCAGCGGTCAACTTCGGTACCAAAAAAGGAGACAGTGTACTAATTTACGGCGCCGGCCCCATGGGCACGGCTCTGGCCATGTTCATGAAGCTGCAGGGGGCTGAAAAAGTTTCGATTATCGACAGTGTTCCGGAAAGACTCGCTAACGCGATACGAGTTGCAAAAGTCGACCGCATTATTAATTTTATGGAAACACCCGTCGCGAATGCGATCAACGGCGAAGAATTTGATCTTGTCGTTGATGCCGTCGGACGAAGTCAGATTCTTGTCGAGGGAAGCCAGTATCTGAAACCGTTCGGAAAAGTATGCTCTCTCGGGGTCCTGCGGAAGGATGACATGATGATCAATGTGGGGCAGCTCAAATGGAATACCTCCCTGCATATGCTAAACTGGCCATACGGTGAATATGACATCATGCCGCAGACGATTCGTTATATTCTGGAAGGCAGCATCAACCCAAAAGATTTCTATTCCCATGTCATGCCCTATACGGACGTTCGGGAAGCGGTGGAACTCGTCCGGGCGCGGAAAGCTTTGAAGGTGATTTTAAATTTTGATATCTGAAAAAAGACAGTCTTACTATCTGCAGAAGAATAGAAATCTATGGATAACAATCAGGGAAGCAACTTCACATATATAGTTAAATGCAGCGATGGCTCATTATACACCGGGTGGACGAATCACCTGTACGCCCGGATTCAGGCCCACAATGAAGGCCATGGGGCTAAATATACAAAATCCCGCCGGCCTGTTGTTCTTGTCTGGTCGAAGGAATTCGATACAAAAGAAGAGGCCATGCGGGAGGAATGGCGAATCAAGCATCTGTCGCGGTCACAGAAGCTTGCTTTAATCGAGGAATAGGAAAGTCTCTGTGCCTTCATCCTTTCCAAAACAAAATGATTCTCTGTATTGCTTTGCATCAATTGATCGCAGAAAATTCTATTTGCTTCAACGACTCTTTATTGTAGACAGAATTTCTCTATGATAGAATAAATGCACCGCTTTTTTTTCGCTGAAAAGCACTGCGGTCCACGTCTGACAAATCTAAAATCTTTTCTATCAGGAGGCCTGTCATGAACTTCTATGAATCTGCTCTGTCACTGCGAAATCATCTTCAGTCAAGAATAAAACATCTATCCGGCGAACTTGCTTCCTGCCCGGAAGGTTCTCTGAGATGTCATAAAAATGGCTGCTCGTATCGCTACTATCAGTTTCTCCCCGATCCTACAAATCGTCACAACGGAACACGTCATCATATTTCCCGGAAGAATCTTGAACTTGCCCGAGGGCTTGCAATGAAGACCTTTCTGAATTATCAGATTTCCGATCTCCGAAATGAACTGCTCGCCGTAAATTCTTATCTTAGATTACACAAAGATTCAAAATCAGGTATTCCAAAGCTAATGGTGCAGAATGAAGGCTTTCGTGCACTTTTGGTACCCCAGTTTTACACGCTCACCGAGGAACTGGAACGATGGGCCACAGAGCCATACGATCGGCTGGAAGAATACCCGGAGGCTTTGAACGTGCAGACTATTTCCGGAGCATTTGTTCGTTCCAAGTCCGAATCCATGATTTATTCTATGCTGGTGCAGAAGGGAATTCCTTTCCGTTATGAATGTAAAATAAAAATAGGAGAAAGAGAAGTTTATCCTGATTTCATGATCCGTCATCCTGCAAACGGCAAACTCATTCTCTGGGAACACTTCGGTCTTTGCGACGACCCGGAATATCAGAGCACGATGTTTACAAAACTGGCAAGGTATCTGCGAAACGGCTATATTCCCGGCACGAACCTTATCATTACGTTTGAGACAAAGAATTCTCCACTATCGCAAAGCCTGATTCATGATATTATCAATCATTATTTGGGTTAATAAGTTTAAAAATGAGAATAAACTCACCGTTTCATAAAGTAATAACATGCCCTCTTAGATAAATTATCCGTACAAAATAACAAGGCTCACTACCTGACTTTGTCTCA
>ONTX01000346.1 GCA_900320825.1 uncultured Lachnospiraceae bacterium
AGGTAATTTTTCTTTATCACTTCATCGCAGGTGGTCACCTGTGTTTTGAGGCTGGCGATATCAGCAACTTCCTTGGCTTTTGATTTGACCTGTTTCCCTGCCATGAATACGGATTCACCGATTTTTTCAAAAACATCCATTTGCAAATATCTCCTTTGTTGCTATGATTATAAACGAAATATACGTATCCGTTTACTGATACTAACTATATCACCGACTTTGGGATTTGAAAAGGATAAAACTTGGAACAGGGTCTTACATATAATGTAATAAAAAAAGAGGGCGCATCCGAGATCGTTGTGACAAAATCAAGGTTCATCGGACTTTTGGTCAGCGTCTCCGATCCTTCGGAAGCCGAGGCTTATATAGCCCAAATAAAGAAAAAATACCATGATGCCAGGCATAACTGCTGGGCTTATGTGATATTGGAAGAAAACGGCTGTATATCCAGAAGCTCCGATGACGGCGAACCATCGGGTACCGCGGGAAGACCTATCTTATCCGTTATGGAAGGTGCGGGTCTTGTAAACGCACTCTGTATAGTCACAAGGTATTTCGGAGGAGTTTTGCTGGGAACGGGCGGTCTTGTAAGGGCATATACGGATGCGGCCAAGGCTGCTCTTGAAGATGCGGATATAGATTCTATTAAACCGGGGACGCTCATAAAGCTTTCGTTTGATTATGCAGATGAACCGATGATCAGAAGATTTGCCGAAAACACGGGCTTTTTTGTCACAGGATCCGGATATGCCGAAAAAGTGACATTTGAGCTTACGGGACCGAGGGATAGAGCGGAAGGTTTTATCTCAGGCATAAGGGATATGACGGCAGGAAAAGTAGTGCCTGAAAATGCAGGCGAGATATATTACTGAGAAACGTCTTTTAAAACTTCCGGTGCCAAAAAGACCGGAACCATTAAATAGAAGGGCAGTGCATATCTTACAAGCGCTATGGGTCCGAGGAGCATTGTAAGAAAAAGCAGGGCCGGGATCCAGAATACTGTTCTGAACGCATTCTTTTTTTCTTTTAAGATTCCCGCATATGAAAATGCAAAAAGCCATATGTAAAACGATGGCAGAAGTATCAGGGATAATACAGGTATCCTCTGCCATTTGATATCAAGGGACAGGCTTTTGTAGAAGCCGTTTAACCCCTTGAGCAAAGGCTCAGAGGTTCCGGGAGTTTCTATCATGAACTGGAAATAGGCGCTTTCTCCGTAAAGTTCATTTCCGACTTTATATCCTTCATAACCCGTTACCGGTGCTGACAGATACCAGTAACCGTCGGTCATTATCCCGAATGCATCAAGGTAAAGCCCCGGTTTTTTGAAAAATGTCCTTACCCAGAGAGATGCGTATTTTCCGGGATCTGCTTTAAAATTATCTTCAAGGAAATTTACTTTAATGTTATCCGCAAGTTTAGGATTGTAATTTTCCAGTATAACCTCGGGAATCATTGAATACAGGATCTCAAGATCCTCATCCGTGAAAGCGTCTTTGCCCAGCATATGGACTCTTGCAAGCTGCTGCATGGGGACGCTCAGCATCTCGCCTTTTTCCCCTCTTTTAACCGGAAGGAAAGCTATAAGTGCCTGCGTTATTATCAGATAAAAAACGATGCCTGCTATCATTACGGGCAGGATCCTGCGAAGTCTTTTTTCAAGGATAAATACAAGCACGCAGAAAACAGGCAGTATATATATGCCGTTATTTCTGAAAAAGAGCATCATACAGACTGATATGAAAAGCAGGAAGGGGGACGTTTTTTCATGAAGGGTCCTGATGAGCAGCGTTATAAAAAGAATGATACCCCCGGTAAAAAGAACATCCTTTGCCGTACATACCATGAACATCTGCACTGTGGGAAAAAAAGCAAGAAATACAAATGAGACGATCAGTCTTATCCTGCCTGCCCCGTATCTGTAGAGAGTTGTGAGCAGATAAGCAAAGATGCAGGACATTACGATCATCTGCATGATCACAAATATGGTGATGCCTGCATTATAGGATCCGAAAACCTTGTTTCCCAGCCTGAGTATATTTCCCAGGAGGAGCTCATGCATTATGGGATGGTGGTTGGAATATTTGAAGGTAAAGACTTCGTAGCTTTCGGTCTCGGCATCATAGCAGAAAAATCCGGGCCACGATGCGAGGAGCACAGGGATGTAGCTTACGATAAAAGCTCCCCATGTCAGGAAAAACATCTTTTTGGGAACTTCCTTTTTTTCCGGATTATTATCCGGGTGAATGCATATCTTTTCGAAGTGCCTGTCCGCAATTGACATGACAAAAAAGACACCGGTGCAGATAATAATCAGGGCAGTCAGGGCGGCCGGATGAAAAAAGCTTACGCTGCCATGGTTTTCCAGCTGCCGGCCCGCAGTGATACATACGGAAAAAACAGCGGAAAAAACCAGATTTATGATATTTTTTCTTTTGTCAGGAAAAAGGGATTTTATTTTTTTCATAAGTATGTTTTGTCTTCCATGACATTATATCAGAGATGATTTAATATCCCCAGAATTTTTGAAGAAACTGATCTTGCAGTCTCCGGAATGCTTGACATAAAATAATGCGGACCATATAATTTTAAGAAAAGAGAGTATGTAAGTGCTTACAAATATTTTTAAGGGGTAACGGGTACTATGAGATATTTTTTTACTTCAAAGATTGAAAAAGAAAACGGAGAGACACAGATCCAGATTCCTTTCAATATCTGGGAGGTCTGCAGACAGCGTGAAGAGATCGATGCCGATATAGTCATCGACAATCAGATCATAGAGTGCAAGCTTGTTCCGCTTGATGAAAAGGGACTATATAAAGTCATCATTCCTTCGGGTACAGAGCTTAAGGTTGATCTTGATGCGTATCATAAATTCCTTCTTCATGTCAAGGATTCGCTTATAAGGATCGATCAGAATTCTCCTTACAGCTTCGAAAAACCCATCAGAAATATCGATCATATCGATCTTATCATCCAGCCTGCAGACGGTCTTTGCGGTCAGACCTGTATCGCAATGCTTGCAGGAGTTACCATTGCCGATGTCATTACCGTAATGGATTGCCGTGAGTGGCAGGGAACCATGGGCCAGCTTATCTCGGCACTGAATTATTACGGTATCGACCATACCGATATCATTGTTTATCCCGGTGAGGGAGAAAAGGCTGTTCTTCCCAAGGCTGCGATCCTCATGGAAAAGATGGGCAGGTTCAGCCATTATCTTCTTTATTTTGACGGAAAGTATTATGATCCAAACCTTGGCATCATGGAAGAATATGACATGACCAAACTTAAGGGATATCTTGAACTCAAGATCTGAACGCTAAAAGATGACAGCACTCAAAATACCGCAGGGAAAGCATCCTGCGGTATTTTTTTGACCGGATCCAAATAATAAAAATAGTACTTGCATTTCCGATTAGGAAATACTAATATATGTATTGTTGGTTAGCACTCAATTCAAAAGAGTGCTAACAGATGGAAAAATAATGAACGCATATGTGCGTTAAAAAGGAGGCAATAATATGAAGTTAGTACCTTTAGGTGACAGAGTAGTCCTTAAGGCAGTAGCAGCCGAAGAGACCACCAAGTCCGGAATCATCCTTGCAGGAGCTGCCGGAAAAGAGAAGCCCTCACAGGCAGACGTAGTTGCAGTAGGCCCCGGAACCACCTCTGACGGCAAGGAAGTTAAGATGGAAGTTAAGAAGGGCGACAGAGTCATCTATCAGAAGTATGCCGGAACGGAAGTCAAGCTTGATGATGACGAGGAATATATTGTAGTAAAGCAGAGCGATATCCTCGCAATTGTTAAATAAGGGAGGCGTTATTAGAAATGGCTAAAGAGATCAAATACGGCGCAGAGGCTCGCCAGGCACTTGAGAACGGTGTTAACAGCCTTGCAAATACTGTCCGTGTAACACTGGGACCTAAGGGAAGAAATGTTGTACTCGACAAGAGCTACGGCGCACCCCTTATCACCAACGACGGTGTTACCATCGCAAAAGAGATCGA